>JAJCXU010000085.1 GCA_029263275.1 Ilumatobacter sp. | reverse complement strand
CCCTGATCGACGCCCTCTACGAATCAATCTGACGTGACTGAGTGGCGGGCCAGGCCCACGCAATCCCGGAATCGGGTGAGGAGGTTCGCACTAGCTTTGCGAGATGCGGCAGCCAGGACGACGCTCACGGTTCAGCTCGGCATTCGGCGTGGCGGCGATGCTGCTGGTCGCAGCGTGCTCGGGTGGCTCCGGCACCGATACGTCTGACACTGACGACGGCACCACGACCATCGACGCGCCGGTCGGAACTGACGGCCCGGCGACGACGGAACCTGCTGCCGATTCCTCCAGTGACACCACTCCTCCAGCTGACCCCATCGAACCCGACATCGGGCCAGCGCCACTGCCGGCATTGGACGAGGGGCAACTACTGTTCTTCGGAGCGGTACCGCCGAAGCCAGACAGTGTGGACTACGAGATCCCACTGGGGTCGGTCGACTACTTCGAACTGTTTACTCCCGACGCGCCATGGGCCGAAGCCCTGGAAAGTGTGGACGTGTTTCGGATGCACGCCTTCCAGATGCGTCACTATCTCAGCGATGACGACCTGCGGCTGATCATCGACTGGCTCGATGAACACCAGATTCCGTTGCTGTTCGAAACCGAGCCCCTGCAGATACCCGATCCCGAGGAATGCGACCACACCGAGTCGTTCGAGGGCCCGTACGACCTCGAGATGGCCCAGCGATTCAAGGACCTCGGCGGCACGATCGGTGTCGTCGCCATCGAGCAGCCGTTTACGTATGCCCACCACCTTGAGGGCCCGCGTGTCTGCCACTACACGTTGGAGCGCATCGTCGGTGAGGTCACCGACTACATGACTCAGATGCGAAGGATCTTCCCGGGTGTACCGATGGGCAGCATCGAAGGGTTGGTCCGCAGTCCACAGACCACGCCCGAGGACATGGCGCTGTGGATCGACTCGTATGAGGAACTCGCTGGTGAACCGTTGGCGTTTCTGCATATCGACGTCGACTGGTTCGTGCCGGGCTGGGCCGAGATCCTGCGTGGTATCGAGCAGGTTGCCGACGAGCGCGGGGTGCCGTTCGGGGTGCTCTACAACGGCGCCTTCGAATCCACGTCCGAGGGTTGGCTGCAGTTGACCGCCGAACACGTCGCTGCCTACGAGGTCAATGCTGGCGGAACCGTCGACCATGTGAACCTCGTGTCGTGGGTCGACCAACCTGAGCGAGTGCTGCCCGAAACCGACGCGGGCGCCTTCACCAGTTTGATCAACCGCTACGTCGGAACGCGTTCTCGACTCGAACTCGAGGAATCTGACTCGTCCGCCGATTCGCCGACGGTCCTGCGCGGTCGGATGGTCGACCCTGATGGCAACGGCCTGGCGGGGCAGACGATCGAGGTGTCGATCACCGACGACAACCCGATCGCGGCAACCTCCACGGTGACGGGCGTGGTGCCTGCCGACGCCGCCGAGGCAGCGATCCTGACGCGGGTCAACGTGGAAGGGGCAATCGAAGGGGCTGCCGGTTTCCGCCTCTACGAGGTTCGGTACAGCGAGGGTGGTGGGGCCGACAACCTGGTGCCGAATGGCGACCTCGCTCAGGGCGGCACGTTCTGGTACATCGAGGGCGACCCGATCGCAGACGCCGCCATCGTGCGCAGCGATGCCGACCTCGACGTGGGCAGCGGCAACATGCTGGCCGTGTCTGCGACCGCTGACCAGGTCGTGTTCGTGAATGGCGAGTCATTCCCCGTCACTCCAGGCGCCGAGTTCGAATTCAGCGCCACGTTTGCACCCGATCCAGACCCTGGCCTCGACGGCATCGGTCTGACTTCGGTGGCATTCCTCAACCCGGACACTCGCACCACGATTCGTCTCGAGCCAGTCCCTCAGGAGTTGCCACCGGTTGTCACCGACGCCGACGGCTACTTCGTGATCAACCTGCCGGCGCTGGGCGGCAGTACCTCGATCGGCCTGCTCGCCGTCGGCGACCTCACCACCTGGCCCGCGCTGCTGTCGGTCGACCTGTAGCTCGGCTGACACTACCGTCGGCGGGCGACCTGCTGTACGGGGGCCGTTCGAGCGGTCATCATGGTCAGCAATCGCTGAAGGAGGCGTCATGGAAAAAGCAACCGGCATCGGTGGAGTGTTCTTTCGGAGCGCGGACCCTGCCTCGCTGCAAGCGTGGTACGTCGAACACTTGGGCTTGCCCGCGGACAACGAGGGCTTCGTCGTCATCGCCTGGGGCGGCGATGTCGCTGGGTCGACCGTGTGGGCCCCGTTTGCCGACGACACCGACTACTTCGGTGACCGCTCGCAACAGTCGATGATCAACTACCGCGTGAACGACCTCGATGCAATGCTCGCCCAGCTGCGCGCCAAGGACGTACCAGTCGTTGACACGGTCGAGGTCCTCGACGGTATTGGTCGGTTCGGATGGGCCACTGACCCTGAGGGCAACCGCTTCGAGCTGTGGGAACCAGCACCCGGCACCTGAAAACGTGTGAAGCGGCCGGGCATGCCGGCCGCTTCACTCAGTTGTTCAATTCAGATTGCTGTGTTCAGACGGCGAGAATTCGCTCGGCGTCGTCACGCAGGCCGGCAACTGCGCGGCTGACGAGGCGGCGGGCTGCTTCGGCGGTAACGCCGAGCTGCTCACCAACTTCGCGGAAGCTCTTGCGCTCACCGTCGACCAGGCCGAAACGGGCCTCGACAGCAAAACGGGCACGAGCATCGAGCGTGTCGAGCAGCTCGTCGAGCAGATCGCTGTCGACGAGCGTCATCACGTGATCTTCCGGCGTGCCGTCACCGTTGGCCATCAAGTCGCCGAGGGTGGCATCGCCATCGTCGCCGACGGTCTTGTCCAGGCTCACCGGCGTGGTGAGGCGGTGCAATTCGGCGTTGGTCTGGTCGAGGGTTTCGCCGTCGCCGGACGCCTGACGCAGAGCCGCACGGAGGCTGGCCGAACGGTCGCCCGGGATGCGGATGAGGCTGGCCTTCTGGTCGAGGGCACGGCCGATGGCCTGGCGGATCCAGAACGTGGCGTAGGTCGAGAACTTGAAGCCACGACGCCAGTCGAACTTGTCGACGGCGTGCTCGAGGCCCAGGTTGCCCTCCTGGATGAGGTCGAGCAGGTCCATGCCCTGGGGCAGGGGGTAGCGGCGGGCGATGGAGACGACGAGGCGCAGGTTGGAGCGGATGAACCGGTCCTTCGCCTTGGCGGCTTCGCGCACCTGGCGCTTGAGGGCCGCGCCCTTCTTGCCGCCTTCGAGCTGCTCGGCAGCGTCGCGGCCGGTCTCGATGACGCGTGAGAGTTCGCGTTCGTCCTCGGCGGTGAGCAGCGGCACCTTGCCGATGTCGTTGAGGTAGAGGCCAATGGAATCATTCATGTTTCGTACAACCATTCGGTTTTATGCGGAATTCCGGTTTGAGTTGTGTCCGAAGACACATCACAACAACCGGCCTAATCTGGGACGACATCGCAAACAGCACTGTTCAACGACGTTGTGATCGGGGCGACGATCGCCATGACAGAGGGGTTTCAGGGAGAAACCTGACTCAAACTTGGAAACGGGGGGTATATGGGGGGACAACTGACAGTA
>JAJCXU010000084.1 GCA_029263275.1 Ilumatobacter sp. | reverse complement strand
GTGCCCGCCATGACGAACGGCGCCAACCATGATCCGAGACCATCGTCGTGCTGCGGCAGGGTCACGTTGGGCTGCTTCGGCCCCTCCCGATCGCCCTTCGGCGCAATGGCATACGGGTTGGCCAGCACTTGGCGGAGGCTTGGATCGGCCGACAACTCTTCCATCATGTTCATCATCGAGGCCACCGTGCCGCCGCTCGCCCCGCCCTTCATCGCGTTGACACCCATCGAGATCGACACGCAAGGTTCACCCAGCTGCTCGATCGCTTCCTGCTGGGTGTACCAGACGCCGAGGTCAGACGGAATCGAATCGAATCCACAGGCGTGCACGATGCGCGCTCCGGTCTCAACTGCCCGGTTCTGGTAGCGGTCGATCATCCGTTGCATCCACTGCGGCTCCCCCGTCAGGTCGCAATAGTCGATCCCCGCCTCGGCCACGGCCGCGACCAGCTTTGAACCGTAGAGCGCATAGGGCCCCACGGTGGAGATCACGAGCCTCGTCGAGGCACAGAGCGCCGCGATCGCGTCGGCGTCGTCAGCGTCGGCCACGATGCGCGCCACATCGGCCCCCGTTGACTCGGCCACAGCGTCGAGCTTCTGCGCGTTTCTTCCTGCGATCGCCCACTTCACACCGTTGCCATCGACGCCATGGCGTTCGACCATGTACTTGCAGAGAATCTGCCCCACGAAGCTCGTCGCTCCGAAGATCACGATGTCGTGCTTGGTTCGCTTCGATGCCATTGCCAGGACGGTATCCATTCCGCGCGGAACGACCTAGAGGTACTGGCCGGTTTGCACTCGTTCGATGGCGCGACCGCCGCCGAGATCGTCGGCTGCGTCTTCGGCCACAAGCGTGCGGATGAAGACGATGCGTTCGCCCTTCTTGCCCGAGATCTTCGCCCAGTCGTCGGGGTTCGTCGTATTGGGCAGGTCCTGGTGTTCCTTGTACTCCTGCTTGATCGAGTCGAGCAGATCCTGCGTGCACACGCCCTTCGATCCACCGTCGATGACCCGCTTGATCGCGAGCTTCTTCGCGCGCCGCACGATGTTCTCGATCATGGCCCCGGACGCGAAGTCCTTGTAGAACATGATCTCCTTGTCACCATTTTGATAGGTGACTTCGAGGAACTGATTGGCCTCGTCTTCCTGATACATCTCCGCGACCGTCGCGTCGAGCATCGAGTCGATCGACTCGGACTGGTCGAGCGGAATCTCATTGGTGAGGTACTGGGCGAAGATCGACCGTGCCCCGATCTCGTTCGGGCGTTGAATCTTGATCTTCACGTCGAGGCGGCCTGGCCGGAGAATGGCTGGGTCGATGAGGTCCTCGCGATTGGTCGCGCCGATCACGATGACGTTCTTGAGGCCTTCGACGCCGTCGATCTCCGCGAGGAGCTGCGGGACGATCGTGGATTCCATGTCGGAGCTGATGCCGGTGCCGCGGGTGCGGAACATCGAGTCCATCTCGTCGAAGAACACGATGACCGGCCAACCCTCGTCGCTCTTCTCACGCGCACGCTGAAAAACGAGGCGAATCTGGCGCTCGGTTTCGCCGACGTACTTGTTGAGGAGCTCAGGACCCTTGATGTTGATGAAGTACGAGCGACCTTTGCCTTCGCCGACCTTGTCGGCCACCTTCTTGGCGAGGCTGTTCGCGACGGCCTTGGCGATGAGTGTCTTGCCACAACCAGGAGGGCCGTAGAGCAAGATGCCCTTCGGAGCCGGCAACTGGTGTTCCGCGAACAAGTCGTGGTGTAGGAACGGCAGCTCGACGGCGTCCGCGATCTGCTCGATCTGCTCATCGAGTCCGCCGATGTCGGTGTAGGAGATGTCGGGGACTTCTTCGAGCAACAGATCTTCGACTTCGGGTCGCGGCAACTTCTCCAGCAACAGGTTCGAACGCGGGTCGAGGCGAAGGTGGTCACCACTGCGGATGAGCGTGCCGCGCAAGACATCAGACAGCTCACAGACTCGTTCTTCGTCGGCGCGCCCGACCACGAGCACGCGGATGCCGTCGTCCATGACGTCTTTGACCGTGACCACTTCGCCGCTGATTTCGGAGTGCCGCGCCAGCACCACGTTGAAGCTCTCGTTCAGTACGACTTCCGCTCCGCGGTTGAGGAGTTCGTGGTCGATGTCGGGATGCAACGAGACGCGCATCTTGCGGCCGCTGGTGAGCACGTCGACCGTCTCGTCGTCGTTCTTCCCCACGACGACGCCGTACGCCGACGGCGGCTGCGACAGCTTGTCGACCTCTTCGCGCAGCGTCGAAATGTGTTCGCGTGCTTCGCGCAGGGTGTACGACAGCTTCTCGTTCTGGCTGACTGCCTGCGCCAGTTGACCCTTGGTTTCGAGCAGCCGTTCTTCGAGCGAACGGACGCGACGTGGGGCATCAGCGAGGCGCCCACGAAGGTGAGCGATCTCGTCGTTCAGCGCAGCCGCCTGCGCGGCGAGGTCTGCGTCGAGACCCTCAGAGTCAGCCATGATCCAAATCTACACCGCGTGACCTTCCCCACATTGGCCGAGACAACACGTTGACACGACGTTCCCCGTGTAAACTTCGATCCAACAACCGGCGCACATCAGCGTGTGCCTCATCTCCACACAAGGGAGCCACACTGACATGAAGGTCTGGATCGATCAGGATCTCTGCACCGGCGACGGACTCTGCGAAGAGATCGCACCCGACGTCTTCACACTGCTCGACGATGGCCTCGCCTACGTTGTGGAAGGCGACAAGATCTTCGCCAAGGCCAAGGGCAACCCAGAGGGCGCCGAAGGCCTCGCTGAGTTCCCCGACAACCAGCTCGATGCAGTCGTCGAGAGCGCTGAAGAGTGCCCGGGCGAGTGCATCTACATCGAACCATGACCTGACGCACCCCGCCGGGGTGCTCAGCACGCTGCAACGGCCCGCGATCGACGTGATCGCGGGCCGTTGCGCGTCTCCAACGAAGCACTCGGAACCGATTGCACGGTTGAAGGGTCTCTGTTGGTGACATGACGATCACCGTGACCCACCATCGCAGCAGCGAGAACGAGGACGAGTTCGGCCCAATGCCACTGACCTTCGACGAGCTCTACCGAGATCGTTACCGGCCCATGGTCCGCCTGGCCTACGTCCTCGTCGACACAGCTGAGGACGCCGAGCAGGTCGTCCAGGACGCATTCGTCGGGTTGTACAAGCGCTTCGACCAGGTCGACCAGCCTGCGGCGTACTTGCGTACATCTGTGGTGAACGGCGCCCGCAAGATGCTGCGTCGCCGACGTCTGGTCCGCCGGACGCCCGGCGACATCGCACGCCCCGATGAACTGGCCTTCAACCACGCGTTCGACGCGATTCGAAGGCTGCCGGTCCAGCAGCGCGAACTCGTCGCGTTGCGCTACGAGCATCAGCTGACCGACACCGAGATCGCCACCACGCTCTCGATACCGGTCGGCACGGTCAAGTCACGTCTCCATCGCGCCATCACGACCCTTCGAGAGGAACTCTCATGACTGACTTCGACAACCAATTCGATGCACTGCTGAGCGATGCAGTCGGTGAACGCTCCGCCGCGGCCCCATCCGGACGACCTGACTTCTCCGTGCTGCTCGCTGATCGCCAGCAACGCACGCGCCGACGAACGGCCGTGGGAGCCACCGTGATGCTCGCGGTCGGTGTGACCGGCATAGCCGCGTTCGCGACGGGCGGCACCGACTCGGCCTCGACGCTCGACGGTCCTGTTGGCTCCGAGGGCGTCGAGTACTCGACCACGACATTGCTCGACCAGGCTGCCTCCGAAGGCGAATTGGTGTGGTTTTGCGAAGGCGCCATCGATCGTTCCGTGGTCTTTCCGACGACCACCATCTTGGACGCGCAAACGACGACCGTGGGCGGACACTCGAACAGCATCGCATCGGCCGACTCGGGCTTCTTCAGGAGCTGTGCACAGGTGGGCAATCCTGGTGAACCGACCGCGACGTTCGGCGACCAGTTTCCCGCCACAACCACCACCTACGTGGTGGCGCCACCCGATGACATCGGCTCGCAGGCATACGTGGTCGCGGCCGGCGACTATGCCATCAAGGTCGCTGACCAGTTCTGTGTTCCGTTGGAGGATCTCCTCAACTTCAACGGCTGGTCGACCGGGAACGAATTGCCGTTCCCCGGCGAGACGATCATGATTCCGCCGGGCGGATGCATCGAGAGCCCGAGCATTCCGTGCACGGCACGCGGCTGCGCCGCAGCCATCCATACCCTTCAAGACGGCGACTACCTGATCAAGATCGCTGACGACTATTGCGTCGACATGGCCGACGTCATCGCCCTCAACGGCTGGGCGTCGAGCGAGGAACTGGGTTTCCCCGGCCAACAAGTCCTCATCCCGGCGCCGGTGAGCGACGGCGCATGCCCCGACAACGGCGGCAGCTGAGCTCCCCGTGAGTTGACAGGTGTGCAGCTACGCTTGCCACATGGCAACAGCAGCCACCACTCCCCCGCGGCAACGATCACCGCGAGGACAGGGCGACAAGTTGCGCCAGGACCTCCTGGTCGCCGCAGCCGAGCTGATTGCCACCCACGATTCGATCGAGAGCATCTCGCTGCGGGCTGTGGCTCGTCGTGCCGGCGTCTCGCCCACCGCGGTCTACCGACACTTCGACGACCACCTCGACTTGCTGGGCCAGGCAGTCGACTACTGCTGGGCGAACTTTCGGGACGCGATGCAGGCCGGCAAGGACAGCTCCAACGATCCGTTTGTGGCGTTCCACAACACCGGGGTGAACTACATCGACTTCGCGATGCAACACCGCGGCCAGTACCGCGTGCTGTTCTCCAACTGTCTCGACATCGGTCTGCAGCGCGCCCAGTCCGCCGGAGAAGCCTTTGACATCTTGGTCAGCCTCATCGCCGCGGTGTTGGCGTCCAATGACGATCACCGCGACCCCGTCGATGTCGCCATGCAGACACACACATGGATCCATGGCATCGTCGACCTGCTCGGCGGCAACCCGGACATGCCGTCGCCGGATCCGCTCACGATGCTCGACCGCCTCGGCGAGGCGCTGCGTCTCGTCCCGACCGCCGAGTGAGCTCACCACGCAAGTGTCGTTCTTGAACGGCCTATTTGTTCAGCCCGAGGAACCTGGCGACGGTGAGAAAGCCGGTGTGCGCGACCATGCGGTGATCGGGGCGCACTGCCTGCCCTTCGATGTGCCAGCCACGATGCAGCACCTCGATCGTTCGGCAATCGATCCATTTGCCGCGTAGCGCTTCGCGCACTTGCGCTGCCTGCATGATCGACGGCGTGTAGGCGAGGAAGATGCCACCAGCGTGGAGCACCTTCTCGGCATGCGGAATGACCTGCCAGGGCTCCGGGATGTCGAGGATGACGCGATCAAAGGGACCGTGTTCGGCGTCGATTCCTTCGTAGCCGTCGCGGATGTGTACGTCGTAGCGCTCAAGCGCCTCTTCGCCGAGGAAGCTGGCCACGTTCTTCTTGGCGCGATTCGCAAAGTCCTCGCGAAGCTCGTACCCCGTGATGTGTGCGCCGTACCGCAGCATCGTCATCGAGAGCGCGCCGGATCCGATGCCGCTCTCGAACACGCGGACGCCGGGTCCGATGTCAGCCAGCATGCAGATCGGACCGAGGTCCTTCGGATAGATGACTTGGGCGCCGCGAGGCATCTCGACGACGAAGTCCTCGAGCGTCGGACGAATGACGATGTACTCCGAACCCTTCGTCGAGTTGACGAACAAGCCCTCAGGCTCGCCGATGATCTGGCTGTGGGCGACGAAGCCGTTGTGGCTGTGGAACTCGCCGTCGTCAGCAAGGTCGATCAGATAGCGGCGCTTCTTGCTGTCGAGCAGCAGTGCCTTCTCGCCAGCGGCGAAGATTCCAGTCATCGGTTGGTTCCGTGTTCCATCTCGTGAGTCGTCAGTGGCGTCGTCGATGCTTTTTCAGCACCATCTCGACGGGCACGGCCTCATGTGTACCTGACTTCTCGACCAAACGGCAGAACGCACAGACATCTCCGGTGGTTGGCGCTCCGCATCGCTCGCATTCGCCGACCTCGCCCTGGGCCGCAGCCGACTGTCCGTCGAGCAATGGTGCCATCTTCGACAAGAAGTTGAGGTAGAAGGCCGATTTCGAGCCCGGCGACTGCTTCTCGATGGCGTTGAGGGCTTCCTTGTAGCCGAGGTGGCGATTGCCAGCCGCCATCGGGCACTCTTCGACCACGTAGTCGATCCCTCGAACCAAGCAGTACGCAGCCATCTCTCGTTCGGTCAGACGAACCAGCGGCTTGCATTTCTTCGGAAAGCCGTCCCGCGCCTCGAGGACGGGCAATTGACGCGCGAGGTAGTCCACCTCCCACCGCAATGTGTTGCCGAACAGCACCGCCGCTTCGTCGTCGAGGTTGTGGCCGGTGACCACGGCGTCGTAGCCACCATCGACGGCGGCCTTGTCGAACAGGCGTCGCTTCGACAGTCCACACGCTGAGCACGGCACCCGCTTCGTGGCCACGGCTGCGGTCGGCACGTCGTAGCCGTAGTCCTCGCGCAGGTCGATGGTCACCAGATGCAGGTTGCGTTCGTGGGCGAACCGCTGGACGTAGCCCCCGCTGTCTTCGGAGTACTCGCCGATGCCCAGGCCGATGTACAAGCCGTCCGCCTGGTACCCAGACTCGATCAACATGTCCCAGACGGCAAGCGAGTCCTTGCCACCGCTCACAGCAACGAGTAGTCGGTCCGCTCGGCTGAACATGTCGAAGTCGGCAATGGCCTTGATCATCTGACGATTGCACAACTGGACCAGGTGCTCAGCGCAGAAGTTGGCGTTGTGGCGGGGCAGGTCGATGACCGCTGGCGCCTTGCACGAACGACAGCGGCTGGGTTGCGCGGTCATCCGCCAGAAATCACCGGACGGACTTCGATCACATCGGTGTCGTCAAGTCGGGTGTCGCCAGGCACGAGTGTTCCGTTGCGAATGATCAGGTGCGCTTCTCGGCTCAATTCGAGATCATCGAGCAGACGGTTGACCGATCGCCCGCCCGGAACTTCGATCTCGCGTTTCGGATTGCGGAGCAGCACTTTCATGCAGGAACCGTCACGAGGCTCGCTTGACGGCCTTCTTGTTCGCGGCCCGCCGGTCAGCAGCAGCCATCATTGCCGTCTTGTGGGCCCGCTTGACGACCTTGCGCTTCGGCTTGTCAGCGGCCTTACGTGCCCACGACGCAGCAACATCGGCACTTGCCTGCGCCTTGATGTCGGCCTTCGTGATTCCTGCAGCCTTCTGCTGCTTCTTGGTCATCGGCTTCGCATTGATCACGTTGACGAACGAATTCGCCCCGATCTTCTGCGTCGAGATCGTCTCCGGAGTCTTGCCAAAGAACTTCTTGATCGAGCCTTGGCCGAAGACGACGATGCCGACCACTTTCCACATACGGCTCGGCCCGAGCAGGCCGGACCAGATGGCCTTGCGTCGGATGATGACCGACGGACGGAGCGCGCGCGGCAGCAGCGGCATCAGACGACGATCCTCAAACCCGGCGAATCTCGACGATCGCGCTCTTCTTCTTGCCCGAACGCTTGCCGAGCAGGAAGAAGAGAATCATCAGCACCATTGCGCCACCTGCGGCGACGCTGGCGATCGTGGTCTTCTTGTCGTCGACTTTGCCCTGCACGTCACCTTGAAGACCCTGCAGCTTGTCGCGCAGGTCGTCGGCAGTGATCGACTCAGGAGTGTCGGGTGTCTTCTTGGCCATGGTGACGGCTCCTTCTCTCAGGACTTCTTCTTCGGGAGGGGTTCTTTGTTCAGGTACGCCTTCTTGATGCGCAGCATCGTGAGGACCAGCAGGATCACGGTGACGACCAGCGTGAAGCCGTAGGCCGACCAGGACCAGGCGCCACCGTTGGCCCAGCTGATCTCAGCTTGGAACAACCGCAGCAGCCCCAACATCATCAGCAACAGGCCCAAGCCCAGCGCAAGGGCGCCGGCAACGCCGAACGCGAGCCATGAGCCGGCTCCTTTGAGCGGGCCGAGTGTCTCTTGTTTGGCGTAGGTCTTGACGAACTCGATCACCTCGCCGAGCGAGGCATCGTTGTTCTTTCGTGGCGGCTTCGTCGCGTCGATGCTGTCTGGCACGGCTCAGTTTCTATCAGGTCAGACGGAACTTCAGCATGGCCTCAACATCATCGTGGACATCATCGAGGACAGCGAGGCGCTCTGCCGGCCCACTCGCCGTGAGCAGGCGGTAGCGATCTGCCGGTCCGATCGGAGCCAGCGAAGCGAGGTGATAGGTCGCAGCCAACGGATCGGTTGAGACCTCCGAGTCCACGATCTCGGCCGGGACGTCACCGAGTTCGACGGCCATCGCGAGCGCCGCTTGCACGCGTTCATGTGCTGCCGCCACGGCGATTTCGAGGCCGTCGGGGTCAGGTTCCTCATCTGGCCAGTCGTCGACATCGGCCATCGGATAGGGATCGTCGGGGAGCCAGGCGTTGACGCGGATGCGTCGGGTACCGACGGTGACGAGGGCGTACCGCTCTTCGTCGAGGGCCTCGACCTGAATCATCTGGGCGACCGTGCCTGCCATCGCCCGCTCGTCGCCGCCTCCGGCTTCGGCTCCATGGGTGATCAGCGCCTGGCCGAACTCGGGGTGACCGTCGACCTGGAGGCAATCGATGATCATCTGCCGGTACCGAGGCTCGAACACGTGGAGCGGCAGGATGCCGCCGGGAAGGAGCACCATGCCCAGCGGAAACATCGGCATCACGGCCATTGCGGAACCCTAGATCCAGGTGGGTGGCTCCGCTCAGCGGGGCTGGAGATCCGCGGCCGGCGGGCCCTCGGGAAAGGTCGCGAACCGCTGTCCGAACACCGCCCACACCAGGCGGTAGTTCTGCTCGGTGATCTCGGCGCTGTTGAGGATCACGACGAACTCGATAGTGGAGCCGTTCCCGCCGGACACGTAGCCGGCGAGCGCCTTCGATGCGAGTGGCGGCTCATCGCTGGGCGGGTTGCCGAGCGATCCGGTCTTTGCGAACAGCCGGCCTTCGACTCCGATG
>JAJCXU010000083.1 GCA_029263275.1 Ilumatobacter sp. | reverse complement strand
TTCGTCACCGAACAGTTCGGTCCCGAACACGGCGACGACGACACGTGGCAACAGGTTGCGGCTCCACCGACGTCGGAACGCCCGGAGAGCGTTGGGATCGTCGGTGGCGGCCCGGCGGGGATGGCGTGCGCTCATGACCTTCGCCGCCAGGGGTATCAGGTCACGGTGTACGAGGCGACCGACAAGCTCGGTGGCGCAATGTGGCTCGGGATTCCCGAGTACCGGCTCGACCGCAGTGTGCTCGCTGCCGACATCGACGCCATCGTCGGTCTCGGTGTCGACGTGCAGTACGAGACGAAGCTTGGCCAGGATGTCACGCTCGAAGAACTGACCGAGCGTCACGATGCGGTGTTCCTCGGAATCGGCGCAACGCTGGGCCGCGGACTCGACCTCGATGGCGCTGAGGCTGATGGCGTCTTCAAGGCGATCGAGTTCTTGATCAACATGAACCGAGGGTTCAGCGTCGACGTCGGTGAACGAGTCGTCGTCATCGGCGGTGGCGATGTTGCGATGGACGCGGCGAGGACAGCACTGCGGGCATCTGACTACGGGCCGGGCGATGACGCCGACGATGGCGTTGACGATGATGCCGAGGACCGGGCCGATCAGCGTTCGGCGATGACCGAGGCAATCGACGTGGCACGGTCGGCCTCACGCGCTGGCGCCCGCGACGTGACCGTGATCTCGCTCGAGTCTGCCGAAGAGATGCCCGCCCACGACTTCGAGGTCGAAGAGGCTCAGCACGAGGGCATCTCGTTCGTCGCCCGGCGTGGACCTCGACGCATCAACGTCGAGGACGGCCGGGTCGCCGGCATCGAAACCGTCGGCGTGAAGTCGGTCTTCAACGAAGAGGGTCGCTTCGCCCCCGAGTTCGATGAGGACGACATCCAGACGTTTGACGCGGACACGATCATTCTCGCGATCGGGCAGGCGATCGACTTGGAGGCGCTGGGCGGCCAGGGCCCCGAGGTCAGCCCCCGTCGTACGATTCAGATCGACAACGACACCGGGCGCACGTCGATGCCGGGCATCTGGTCCGGTGGCGATGCTGCCAAGGGCCCTCGGACGTTGATCGATGCCATCGCCGACGGACGCCGGTCCGCTGCCGACATCCATCGGTCGTTCGGCGGGCACGACTTGGCCGAGGAGTCGGCCACATTCGTGAAGCTGGCCCAGTTCCACCGAATGGACGACAACTACGACCGTGTGGATCGAGTTGACGTTCCGACCCTCGAAACCGGCCGCCGAGTCGGCCTCGCTGAAGTCGAACTCGGGTTCACCGAGCAACAGGCACGGTGCGAGGCGTCTCGGTGCCTGCGTTGCTTCGCCAACATCATCCTCGACGTCGACAAGTGTGTGCTGTGCGCACTCTGTGCGGATGTGTGTCCGGTCGACGTCATCTCGCTCGTTCGGTCCGAAGAGGTCGATGGTGAGGCCCCCGGTGCGACTGCGTTGTTGCTCGACGAGGAACGCTGCATCCGCTGCGCCCTCTGTATCGAACGTTGCCCTCCCGACGCGTTGTCGATGGGTATGTGGAAAGGAATTGGTGTTCCAACATGACCCTCGATCAAAACGAACGCGAGGACGTCGTCGAGCGTGAGCCCGACAAACACGTCGAGGATGACCTGTTCGAGCGGTTGCGACAGACGTCGGTCGGTCAGTCGATCTTCCGTTCGCCGCGACGTGTGACCCCTCGCGATCGTGCCGCCGGGCACTGGTCGAGTTTTCTGCTGCACATCTATCCGGTGAAGATTCGCCGCAAGGAACTCGGCTTCAAGTACTCGTGGTACCTCGGTGTGATCTCGACGGTCTTGCTGGGCAGCCTGATTGCGTCGGGCATCTACCTGATGTTCTTCTACGTTCCGTCTCCATCGCACGCGTACACCAACATCCAGACCATCCAGACCGAGGTTCCGTTCGGTCAGTACGTGCGCAACGTCCACCGCTGGTCGGCACACCTGATGGTGCTTGCCGTCGCGGCGCACATGGGGCGGGTGTTCTACCGCGGCGCCTACAAGAAGCCGCGCCAGTTCAACTGGGTCATCGGTGTGGTCCTCCTGATGCTCACCTTGTTGATGTCGTTCACCGGGTATCTCCTGCCGTGGGATCAGCTGGCCTTCTGGGCCGTCACGGTCGGAACCGAGATGGCCGGATACGTCCCGATCATCGGTGATCAGGTCAAAGAGGTGCTCCTCGGTGGACCCACCGTCGACTCATCGACGCTGTTGCGCTTCTACGTGCTGCACGTGGCGGTGCTGCCCGTCATGATCGTCTTCGTGTTGATGATCCACCTCTGGCGGTGGCGAAAGGATTCGATGCTCGACCAAGATCTGGAGGACGCAGATGAGTGATCGTGGCAACGAGACATCGACGCCGGTCGAACTGAGTCCGGCGCCTCAGACGGTGTCTGGCAAACGGGTGCTCGGTGTGGTGCCTGGCAAGCCAGCCGCCGGCGAACGCAAGGTCATCAAGCCGGACGACTCGGTGATGGTCTGGCCGCACCTGCTCGTGCGCCATGCCGTGGCGGCGATGGCCACGATGCTGGTCGTGATGATCATCGCGGTGCTTTTCGACGCTCCGCTGCGCGACGTAGCCAACCCGCAGGTGACGCCCAACCCAGAGAAGGCGCCCTGGTACTTCGCTGCGCTGCAAGAACTGCTCGCACGATTCCATCCGCTCGTCGCTGGCGTGTTGGTGCCCGGGGCGATTGTGCTCGGTTTGATCGCTCTCCCGTTCATCGACAGCAGCAAGTTTGTGAAGCCTCGTCACCGCAAGGTGGCAGTCACCACGTTCACCACCTTCATGGTGATCTGGATCGTGTTGACATTGATCGGATTCATGTTCCGCGGCCCCAATTGGGGCTGGGTTTGGCCCTGGGACGAATGGCACTGTGAGCTATGAGACCTTTGAGACGACGCAAGTTCCTGTCGCGGATGTGGCAGGCGGGGGCCGGGCTCGTGGCCGCGGCTGGCGCATGGACATCGTGGGATCTGCTCCGTCCCGGTGAGGCCCGCGGGTTTGGTGGGAACGTCCGGGCGATTCCGCCCGAGTCGCTCACTGACGCCGGTGTCATCGAAGTACCGGCGGCGCGTTCATACCTGGTCAAGGTGAACGGCACGACCCGAGCGCTCTCGCAGAAGTGCACGCACCTCGGATGCCGTGTCTCGTACTGTGAGTCGTCGGGTGAGTTCGAGTGTCCGTGTCACGGCTCGGTGTTCAACCGGGCCGGTGAGTACCGAGCGGGTCCGGCACCGCGCGGGATGGATGAACACCCCGTGGAAGTCGGCGACGACGGACTGCTCTACATCGACACCGGAACGGTGAACGAGGGCCCAGGGCCCGGTGCGGAGACCATCGACGAGCCGCCGCGAGGACCAAGCTGCGCAACGGAGTCACACTGATGCCGCACACATACTCAACCGACGATGAGTTGGACCGCTCGACGAACACGTGGATGCTCGCTGGGGTGGTGTTGCTCGCTGCGCTCGCGGCGATGTTCCCGATCTACCGGTCATACGAGCCGGGGGCGCGTGACGGGGCCCGGACAGCGCAGGCGGCGTCGCTCGCTGCTGAGGGCGAGACCGTGTGGCAATTCAACTGTTCGTCCTGCCATGGCCTGGCCGGAGAGGGCGGCACGGCCCCGGCGCTCAACTCGGAACAATTCCTGCAATCAGCGACTGATGACCAGGCCAGCAACCTGATCGCGGTCGGCATCCCGGGAAGCCAGATGAGTGCGTACTCCTTCGACTTCGGCGGACCGCTGACATCGGAACAGATCAAGTCCGTGGTGGCGCTCATCCGTTCGTGGGAGCCCGATGCTCCGGACCGTCCGGACTGGCGCGACATGATCGGCGGCTGACCGACAAACGAAGCGACGCGGCCGTCCGCTGACGTTCTAGGTTCGCGGGGTGCGAGCACTCCGTGAACAACGCCTGGTCGGCCGCGACTACCTGGAAGTGGTGACGTCGCTCCTGCAGCGTCGACGCCTCGCTCACCCCACCAAGGGGACGTTCCAAGCTGCCGAGATCCAGTTCTGGTGGAGCATCCCGCGCTCGACTGACGACGTTCCGCAGCTCTTCTGGCTCGACGACCACGGCCGTCCCGAGGCTGCGGTGACCGTGACCGACTTCGGCGATGGGACCTCTCTCGTGTACGACGAGCCGACGCTGGTCGTCCTCGTCATGCCTGACGCGACTCCGGATTGGGTCGATCATGTCGTTGGGCGCGGACTGGCCCATTTCGCCGACTGTGGGATCGGCGCCGTTGAAGTCGAAGCCGACCGTGCCG
>JAJCXU010000082.1 GCA_029263275.1 Ilumatobacter sp. | reverse complement strand
CCCGTCCGGGGCGAGCGCCGTTTCGATCCACCCGCCGCGCCATGACACTCGCTCGCGCATACCTGCCGCGTCGAGTCGACGAGTGATGTCGATGCCATTGACGGTCTCGATGTATGAACTCCCTTCGACAGTGCGGCGCATCGCTTCGCGTGACCACGCAAGGGCCGCACCCTGGTGGCAGGTGACATGGTTGCCCTCAAAGGCGATACGCCTCGTCCCGAGCGGGTCCGTGATGACGACGGCGTCACCATCAGGAACGACGCGCACGAACTCCTCGCCGTCGACAGTTCTCCGAATGGCGTCACCGTGGCGCTCGATGGCAACACGAGCCCCGCTCGGCCGCACGATCTCAACCAGCTGCCCGGCGGTGTTGCGCCGGAACCCGATCACGGATCCATCGGGCGATTCAATGCGGACCGGTTCACCGTCGACTGCGCGATCGATCCGCGTCACACCGTGGTCTGCACCCGTCACGCCAACCAACCGGCCAGCGAGGTCCCATCGCAATTGCCGGACGCCCTTGCCGGTTTCGCGTATTGCCGTCGGCCTCCCTCTGCCGTCACGGTGCAAGCGCACCTCGCGACCGTCCGTATCGGAAGCTCTCACGACGAGCCCAGATCCATCGAGTTCGACGTGGCTCGTCTGGCCAAGTGCATCGGTGGCCGATTCGACGCGGGTGAGTGGGTCTCGGCGTCGACGAATCGATCTCCCAAGATTGTCGCTCTCCCGCACGAGGAGGGTCGCAGCGAATTGGCGAACTGTGCTGAGCCCGGTCGGGAGCGCCGTCGCGACGATTCGACCGTTCTCGTCGTGGTCGAACTGGTGCTCCCCATTCGTCCCGCCGGCCCCCACGAGGTGCAGACCATCAGCGTCGTATTCGAAGCGGTGCCGGCCGTCGCGGTCGACGACCTCGATGACGTTCCCGAATCGGTCGTATCGATAGGTGACGATCTCGCCGTCCGGCAAGTCCCGTTCGATGAGGCGACCGCGCGAGTCGAAACGGCTGGTGGAACGACTCAATGCTTCGCCCGAGACGTCGATCTCGACCACGGTCACTTCGCCATCGCGCCGTTCGAAGCGCATCCCTCTTCCCGACTCGTCGATCACACTCTCCAGGCGACCCTCCGCGTCGTGCTCAAACGACACGGCAGCACCGGACTCGCTGCGTTCGCGGATCAACCGGCCTGCATCGTCGAAGTCAGCGGTCACGCGCCCGACGCTTGCAGCGACGAGTTCGACCGGGTTGCCGCCCTCAAAGCGGACATCTGCCACGACGTCGGTTCCCGCGGTGATCGTGGTCGTCCGGCCCTCGGTCGAGGCATAGGTCATCGTCCGGTCCTCCGGATCAGTGACTCGAACCGTCGTTGCATCGAGACGGTCGAAGGAGGTGATGTCGCCAGTTGCGGACTCGGTGGCCGACACCTCGTAGGAAATGGCACTCGCAGCATCGGACTGATCGTCGTAGTCGAACCGTGTGATCCCTCCTCCGTGGCTGACAGCGAGACCCATCACCCGGCCCTTGGCGTCGTATGCGTATTCGATGACGTACCCCGCCATGTCCACGACCTTGACGATGCGACCGCGCCGGTAGCCAATCGAGGCCTGGCGTCCATCGGGCATCGTGAATCCGGTGCAGTGGTCGACGTCATTGCCGTCCGGATCCGCGTACTCGAGCGTCAGCCGGCGGCCGGCGTCGTCGATCACGGCAACAAGGCGACCGCGGTCGTCATGTTCATGTCGGGTGGTGTTCTCGAACTCGTCAGCCACCGATGCGAGCATGAAGCGCCCGGAGACGGTCGGGTGGGGAACGAACCTGCGGACTACACCGTCCAGCTCATTGGTCACCGTCCACCCGTGTGCGTCACGTTGGGTCAGGTAGCGACCGGAATCGACGGCGACTGTGCCACCATCGGTCAGCAGAATTGCCTTGCCAGATCCGGTCCACATCAGCGGCTTGGTTGCTCCCTCGAGCGTCCAGTCGAGCGAGCAATTCCAACCACGACCGAGCATCGTTCGGCGCGCCGGGCCCGCGGTGTGATGCATGCGGAAGTGGACGGAGGGCCCGTTCGCTCTGAACGTGGCGACGAGGTCGTCGATGGAGAGACGGCGCGTGGCCGTCGACACCTCGAACACCGGGAGTCCCATCGTGCACGTCGACCGCCCTGGCGAGTTCTCCGAGCCCGAATGCGCCGTGTGCGGGTTTTGGTCCGAACCTCCTGCATCGACGCCGAACGGCTCGACAACACCGGGATCGGTCTCACCACCGTCATCGTTGCTCTCGCTCGCCTCCTCGCCGCCGTCCGTCTCGTCGTCATCCGGCCACCAGCCCGGCTTGGCCGGCTGTTCCTCGGCGGGCGGTCCGTCATCGGCAGCGCCGTCATCGGGACTGCCGTCATCACCCGGAGGAGGATCATCCGATGCCTCCTCACCCGGCCACCAGCCCGGCTTGGTCGGCTCCGGGTCCGGCTCGTTCCCGTCAGGCACCTCGGCCGTCTCGTCGTCGGTCGGCCACCAGGGCTCTTCAGCCGACGGTTCCTCGGCGGGCGGTTCTTCAGCCCGCGGCGCCTCGTCGGTGGGGGGATCCTCCGCGGGCGGTTCCGCTGCAGGTTCGTCCAGCGGCGGATCGTGGGTGACCGAGATGACGTTGCCCTCCGGGTCGATACGTGTCGTCGTTTGTCGGTCGTTCTCGTCGAGCGAGACGCGCGTGCGCGAACCGTCAGGTTCCTCGACCTCGATCGTCGAGGTGCCCCCATCACCGCGACCACCGGACTGATCACCGTTCGGATTGCCCGTTCCATTGCGCCGACTGCCACCGCCGCCGCCACCACCAGCACCGCCGGGCTGTACTGCGCCGGCAAGTGCGGGACCGATCGTGCTGCCCAACACCGCACCCAGTCCGCCCGCAAGCGCTCCACGGGTGGCGTCGCTGCGCACCCTGCCTGCGCCAGCGCACTCGTCCCACCATTGCGACCACGAGTTGCCGCACTCGTCGTAGCCACCGTCGTCGGCATCAGCGGAGCCGGCCGCCCCGAGAATCGCCAGCCCGAACACGGCAAAGCCCAACAGCAGGAGCATCGTCGCTGGCGTCGAGCCGCCCCCCTTGCGTTGCTGGCTGATGACCATCGCTGCGCCCGCGGCCGCGACCGCGAGCACGATCTCGGCGGTCGTGTCGTCGATGAGGAACCCGAGGACCATCGCACCACCGACACCGAGCCCGGCCACGGCGGGAGCGACGAGCGGAACTGCGCGCACCTGTCGTGCCGGATCGAACTTCGATGCGAGCAACGACCACAGGCGGCTCGCGTAGCCGAGAGCCATCCGTCCGAGTACTGACGGGATGCCTACGACCATCGTGACCCCGAACAAGCCCCGCAACGACGGCGACAGCACTTGCGTGAGCACCAATGCGATGGCGACGCCCCACAGCAGATGTGTCCACAATCCGGCCCCATCCGATCTCGCGATCGACATGACCGTCTTCGGAAAGTCCATGATGTCGGCGATGAATCGCTCGGTGCCGACATTCCGCCAATGGCTGACCGCACCAAACAGCACCGAGCTGCAGACGATCCAGAACGTCATCCCCCAGAACATGTTGCCGCTGGCCGTCACCGGCGACCCGTCCGGGACATTCGTGCCGCTGTAGGTCTTCGCGATCCAATACACGTTGACGACGTACGACACCGCAGCACCGATCAACGCGAACAGGACGATCTGCGGCAGGTTCGACTTGATGTGGTTGACGAACGCATGCCTGAAGCGTTCGAAGGAGGGCGGCTGGACGGGTTGAAGAGTGTGCATCATCGCTCCGGATCGACAATCAGGAACCCACCCGTGAACGGGCCGGCATCGGATTTCATGTGAAAGACGCCGTCGCTGGCGGGACAGAGCTGCGTTGATGATCCGGCCGACAATGGCCGATCGGTTCCCTGCAGCGTGAGGGTTCGAGTTGTGTCGTCGAGATTGACGACGGTGGCGCACTCGCCGACGCGCAGCACGACGAACTCCGGGCTCACGCGGCCCGTTCGCACGATCAGCGACGGGCCGGGCGCAGCGTCGCGGGCGTCGACGATGTTGGAATCGAGGTGCCACGGTCGCAGCCAGAGGACGAGCGCGACGACCGTGGCGGTCAAGGCGACCGGCGCAACATGACGACCGACGGACGCCAAGATCTGGCGGGTGCGGTCAGGATCCTGGCACAGCTTGCCGAGCGCAAGGCCAAAGGGAACGTGGGCCGCGTAGGCGACGCCGATGATGAAGTACTTGCCTCCGAGTTGGTACGAGGATGCGAAGGGCGTGAGCACGGTGCCTGTTTCGAGGAGGGCGGCGAAGACGACCCCCCACGCCCAGTGGCGTCGCATCGCGATGGCCGCGTACGCGATGCCGAAGCCGACGCCATTCGACACGTGGTAGGTCCATCCGACCATGTCGGTCCAGCCTGAACTCGTCTCGGCTCCTGTGGCAAGTACCCCGTAGCTCTCGATCGGCGACAGCACGAGCAATCCACGCCCAATCACGAACGGGATGCGAAAGACGTCGTAGCCGAGTGTGCCCAAGAGTCCGGCGACGGTGCCGATGGCGAAGATGTCGCGCAGCTCCGTGTCGTCGCGGCGAACCGCCCACAGCGCGATGCCGGCCAACGCCGCTGTGCCAGGCAGCGTGACGTTCAGGAACAGCGCCTCGAACGACGCCACCCCGTACACCCATCCAAGAAGTGAGGCGACACTCGTGAATCCGAGCACGGCGATGATCGCTCGGGTCGCGCGGTGGGATGGCGTTCCCTTCACCTGCGGGCGGCGAATCGTTTCGGTCACGGTGTGAGTCCTGCTTCTGCAAGCAGTACATCGAGGGCCTGGCCGAGGTCGTCGGGACCGGACGTCGCGATGTCATACGACGAAGTGCCGATGACCTTGC
>JAJCXU010000081.1 GCA_029263275.1 Ilumatobacter sp. | reverse complement strand
CACCGATGACGTACGAGCCGCCCAATGCGGCCAAGTCAGCGGTGGTGCCGAGGTAGGTCACGCCGAGTTCCTGGAGTTCGGCGCGGTCGACCTCCGCATCGTCGACCGAGCCCGCCAATTCGACCGGAGCACCGATCGCCTGCATGCCGTCGACGATGTCGATGACCTCGCGGCCGAACCCGCCAACGCCGACGATGATCACTTTGGCAGTGGTCGGGGACACCACTCGGCCGTCGTTCATGCCGACAAACTATCCAAGCCCTCTAGCCTGCGGCCCATGTCCACGTCACGATGGTTGCTGTTGGCGCCCAAGCGCTGGCTCGACGCCTTCATCGCGGGCGTGCTGCTGGTGGTTTTATCACCGTTGATCGCGGCAACAGCGCTGGTTGTGCGCATCCGTCTCGGCGCTCCGGTGATCTTTCGTCAACAGCGGGCTGGGCTCCACGGCGAGCCGTTCGAACTGCTGAAGTTCCGGACGATGACCAGTTCGGTCGATGCCGACGGGGAACTGCTGAGCGATCAGGAGCGGCTCACTGCGTTCGGTGTTCGACTGCGCGCCAGCAGCCTCGACGAGCTGCCGCAACTCTGGTGTGTCCTTCGTGGCGACATGAGCATGATTGGCCCGCGTCCACTCCTGCTCCACTACAACGAGCACTACTCGCCGACACAGCGTCGCCGTCTGGAAGCTCGCCCGGGCCTGACCGGTTGGGCGCAGGTGAATGGACGCAACGGTGTCGACTGGCCAGCCAAGTTGGCGCACGACGTCGACTACGTCGACCGTGCCTCGCCATGGCGTGACCTGCAGATTCTGCTGCGAACGCCCACGGCCATTCTCAGCCGGCGTGGCATCACCGACGGCCGCACAGTGACGAGCGCTGAATTCGTCGGCGACCGCGATGGGCCCGAAGACTCGCCCGACAGCTGCTGATCACCCAGCGGGCCAGGAGGCGACGCCAGCGACGCCGCCGGAGTAGTCGACGAGCGACTGTCCATCGACGTCGTGCGTCTCGATTCGGTACGTCGGACTGTCGACCAATGGTTGCGTCCGCACGATGAGCCCGGGCTGGTCCAACTTGGGGGCGTCGGCCGCGACCGGTCGGGATTCGCCGTTGACATCACGAAGTGAACCGTCGATCTGAACGACGATGTGGCTCGACGCGTCGGAGGGAGTGCTCACGACGAGGGTGGCGACGTTCCACCCGGCTTCGCTGCCCGTCTCGACTACCGCCTCGGTGCCATCAACGGTGACGGAGGCGACGGGTGCAGCTGTGTACAGGCTGATCAGCGACCGATTGGTTCCGATTGCTTCGCCGACATAGTTGCCAATCACGCCATCGGGTAGCCCCGAGTCGGGTGCGGAGTTGGTCAGAGTGATCGCCAGGTTCGCGGAGACGAATGCCGTGCCGTCAGCGCCGTGTGCGTACGTGGCGTCGTATTCGAAGTCGCGTGTGAGGAAGGCGTCGAGCTTGTTGGCGCCTGCGTTGTTGATGACGACGGAGAACCCGTCGTCGCTTCCATCGAGTTCGGGGAGTACGCCTGAGAGTCCGATCTCTTCGATCAGGGCCTGGTCGTCGGGCGCAGCCATCCATGCGACGAGTCGTTCCTCTTCCACGAGTGGTCCGAGCACGTCCGCCAAGACCGCCGGGTCGGGCAGCGCCCCGTCGAGGAGCTGGTTCATCGTCGTGGTCGCAACCTGCTCAAGTGCGTCGATGCGTTCGTCGCTCTCGATCGTGTACTGATCGAACAGGAGGTACTGCGCCGTGTTGTTGCGGGTCAGCGCCTGATCGGTGTCGTTGATCGTGATCGGACCACTGAAGCCGACGAAGGCCTGGAGCACGTACGGATCGATGGCGATCACTCCATCGATCTCACTGCCGCCGCTCTGGGGGAACAGCGATGCAATGACCGCCGCCGTGGACGAGAAGTGCGGCGACGCGGTGATGTTCGACCAGGGTTCGCGGCCTGTCGTGCCATCCGGACCGTTGGTGAAGCCATAGCGGCCCCAACGGCGAAGCCAGTCGTCAGGAGCGTCCACGACGCGGTTCTCGAAGCCGCGGTTGAGATCGAGCGTGCGGCCGAAGTCGCTCAGTGTGACCAGGCCGTCGTCGGCGGTGAGCAACGCGAAGTTGCCCATGAAGCCGCCGGTTCCCCGTGCCTCGGCAGGCGTCGTGAATGCCATGAAGTAGCGGCGTTGCCCATCAGCGCCGAGCAACGCGGGGGCCCTGTCGAATGCGGCCGCGAGGGTGTCGAAGGTTCCGATGTTGTCGGCGAACTCCCGCTCGGCACTGTCGATTTGGCGTTGGACCGACCCCGTCAACCATGGCGAATTCGCCGTCCCGATCTCGTCGCCCACGGCAAGCAGCGTGCGATGTGCCGCGCCGACGGGCTCGGCAAGCAGCTCGATCGTGTCGAGGTCGAAGCGTCCTGCGGACGGGCGCAGGGCGTCGACATCCAACACCGCCGCCAATGCCCCGACGTCCGCGCTGGCGCGTCGGCCGGAGTTCGCGGCGGTGGCGCCGGCGTCGCGATGTTGAGCGACGACGGGCACCAACCGTGCTGGCTGGGTCCACGGGCGATTGGTGGCCGTCTCGGCATCGGAGAAGGCGCTGGCAGCCCGCTCGAAGTCGGCAGCTGCAGCGATGGATTCACCGTCGCGCAGGTGCTCCACGCCCGCTTCGAAGAACTCTCGACCCTCGAGGATGTCGCTGCGGGCGCCCAGCAACGAGAAGCCAGCGGCAACCGTGGCGACGGCAACAAATGCGGCGAGGCCGATGGCGATGCGCTGTACCAATCGCCGCCGAGCGCTCTTGCGCCGCGCCAGTCCGAATCCGATGAGGAGTCCTGCGCATGAGAAGCCGATGATCGCGCTGGCACCGAAGAATCCTCCGACTTGCAGGTGACACAGCGCAACGAGCCCGCAGCCAGCCGACGCGGTTCGTGCTGTGCTGACGTCGGCTCGGGTGGTACCGATGACGAACGCGATTCCGGCGCCGATGAGGCCAAGTCCGATCGCGACTGGCCCGAACCCGGCGAACGCGGCGACACCGCCGACGAGCGCCAGCACCCACCACGGTGCGGACGCTGCCATCCACGCTGTTGCCGCGATCGTTGCAACGATCACAACGGCGTCAGATCCCGCTGCGCCAGTCGGGGAGGCGCTCGAGAAGGCTGCAACCAGGCCCGCGCACGTGGCGGTCACCGCACAATCGCGCTCGTCGACCCGTACTCGCTTCACGTGGTCTCGCCGCCCGGCCGACGCGACATGAAATGTGCCCCGGTGCCCAGCATCGTGGCGTGGATCCTAGCGATCCGACGGGGGGCGTCGAGAGCGCCACGGCCGTCAGATGGCGCGCTGGTAACCTTTCTGCCGTGCAACGAGCAGCTTCTCCAAGGGCCGTGGCCCGTTGGATGGCCGTACTCATCGCGATGTTCCTCTCGTTCGGGCCGGGCGCCACCGCTGTGGCCTATCCGCCCAGCGATGCCGTTCTGAGCGTGTCGGAGCGAACACTGCCGCCGTCGACGCCATTCGAGGCAACCGTGAGCGGTTGCACTCCTGGTGAATCAGTCACGTTCAACCTCGTGGACAACGATCCCGTCACCGTGACCTGCGGGGCAGATGGCATCGCGACGACCACGCTGATCTCGCCAACGACGCCCGGCCGCTACGACGTGACGGCAGTGCTCGCCAACGGCACGGTTCTCACGGTGACCATCACCGTGATCAGCGCGGTCACGACCACCGTCCCCCCCACCGCCACCACGGTGGTCACCGGTCCCGGAACGATTCCCAGTACGGGCACCGACGCAACGTCGACCACGCTGCTCTTTGGCGGTGGCCTCGTGATCTTCGGTGCTGCGTTTCTCCTCGTCGCCAGACTCCGCCGCCGCGACGACAGCACAGCGCTCGCCTGACCGGCGCTTCGATGTTCCGTGTCCCACGTTGTCCCGGGCGCACGAGGAGAGTCACCAGCCGCAGGGGTCGTTCCAGCGTCTGATCACGCGGTTCTCGCGCTCCCAGCCAAGTAACGACAGCGTGCTGGTGTTCAGCACGAATCGCCGTCCTTCTCGCGGATCCAGGTCGAGCCAACGGGCAGCGAAGATCCGGAGGAAGTGGCCGTGAGCGACCACAGCGACCGGTCCGTCGAGCACCGAGAGGCGAGCAATGGCCCGATCGGCGCGGCCGCCGACCTCGTCGACTGACTCGCCGTCGAGGATGTCGTGGGTCCACACCGACCAGTCGGGAATCGTCTCACGGGTCTCGGCGGTGGTGATGCCCTCGTACCGCCCGTAATCCCATTCGAGCAGGTCGTCATCTCGAACCGGGTCGAGCCCGACGAGCTCGGCGGTCTCCCAGGCGCGCCGCAGGGGGCTGGCGTAGGCGTGTGAGAAGTCGATGTTCGCGACGGCTGAGGCGATCGAACGCGCCTCGCCTCGACCGGTCTCGGTGAGCGGGAGATCGGTTCGACCTGTGTGTTGGCCCGAACGGCTCCACTCGGTCTCGCCGTGGCGGATGAGCACCAGCTCAGGCCGGTTCTCGGCGATCGGTCGGCCGTGGACGAATGTCATGCCGGCAGTCTGGCAGCGGCGTGTCCCGAGGTCGGTCGATCGAACGTGTGTGCGATGAGGTGGCTGGCTCGCTACAGTCGGCACTCATGGCGATTGCGTGTGCGTACTGCAACGGTGAGCACGACTTGCCCGCTCAGATTCGTCAATGTTGGCACGACAATGGCCAGCAGGAGGTGCCACTCGACGAGGGAGGGCTGCCCGACGGAGCGTCCGAACACGCGACACGACCCGAGCCGACCAATGCGCCGCCCTCGACGCCCAGATCGGACGTACGACGCTCCACTTCGGCCCGCTCGATGTCGCGAGCCGCAGCCGAGGTGGAGGAGTTTCCCCGCGGTGTGGCTGCCGCCGGGGCAGGGCCCGAGGCTCTCGGGCGACACGCCATCGTGCTGGTCGGAAACACTGGCCCAGCACCCTGGACTGATTGCGAACGGGTCGTCATCACCGCGGAATCGCTCGCCGATCCCAGTTCTGCGCTCCAGGCGCTGCGGTCTGCACACCACGAGCGCCGCCGCGTCGTCATCGAACTTGATGCAGAGTTCGAACGTCAGCCAAAGCTGAAGACCGACGCTCAGCCGTTTGAAGTCGGCGCCGACTTCACCTTCGAACTCGAAGAACTGCACCACCTGATCTGGGCGAATGCCGTCGACCTGCGCGATGACACGCCGACATGGGTCGCCCTCGATCAGGCCGTGGCGCTTGGCGCGACTGCAACGGGGTCCGGCGAGGCGGGCGACATCCGAACACCGACCGGTGATGTCGTATGGATCGACGCTGGTCCGGTTCGCCACACCGACCCCGTCGAAGACATCGCTGTCGTGCACGCTGTGGCCATCGAGCACGGGTCATTCGTGGTGCCGTCAACCAACGTGTCCGATGCGGATCTCGCTCCTGATCAATTGGCAGCGGTCACACACGCCGGGGGAGCGGCGCGCATCATTGCGCCCGCCGGGTCGGGCAAGACCCGAGTCTTGACCGAACGCGCCCGGCACCTCCTCCGAGTGTGGAATCTGCCGGCGAGCGCGGTCAGTCTCGTCGCCTTCAACAAACGGGCCCAGGAAGAGATGCTCGAACGCACCCCTGATCTTCCGGAGCTGCAAGTGCGCACCCTCAACGCGATCGCCCTCGCCATCGTCAACGGGACGGCGCCGTTTGCCCCCCAGCCGACTCGATGGAACACGATTAGCGAAGTCGACGTTCGGCGCATCATCGGCGACCTCGTGTCGTTCCCGCGGCGTCGCAACAGCGACCCGGTGGCGCCATGGATCGAAGCACTCAGCCTGATCCGCCTGGGGCTGGTCGAGCCGAGCGATGCCGAGGCACGCTACGACGGCGACGTCGACGGTCTTGCTGCTGCCTGGCCGGCGTACCGGGCCGCGCTCGAGCGGAAGCGGGCCGTCGATTTCGACGATCAGATCCATCGGGCACTACTTGTCCTGCTCTCGCAGCCCGACGCCCGCCGCACGGCCCAGCGGGCGTGCCGTCTCATGCTCGTCGACGAATTCCAGGATCTCACTCCGGCGCACCTGTTACTCATCCGTCTCCTCGCATCGCCTGGCGGAGCAGTGTTCGGAGTCGGCGATGACGATCAGACGATCTACGGCTACAACGGTGCCGACCCGGCATGGCTCATCGACTTCGCGGATCTGTTTCCAGGCGCAGGCTCGCACCCCCTCGAGGTCAACTACCGGTGCCCCGGCGGCATCGTCGACGTCGTCGATCGGCTGCTCCGACACAACGGACGACGTGTCCCCAAAACCATTCGAGCCCACTCAACCGACGCAGCTGGATGGAAGGTCGACACAGCGGTCGATCCGATCAGTGCGACGCAGCAGGCCGTGGAGGACGCACTTCGGAACGGGGCGTCGGCTGATCACATCGCCGTCCTCACTCGCGTCAATGCCTTGTTGGCCCCGGTGCAGGTCGCGCTCGCCGTCAATGGCATTCCCATCTCGGGTGGTGTGGGGTTGGAGTTCGCAGATCGCACCGCGGTACGCGCCGTACTTGCTTGGCTCCGTTTGGCGACGCGCGACGTCCTCGGCCCTGATGACATCCGCGAAGCACTGCGCCGGCCGTCGCGATCGTTCCACCCGCGGATCAACGACTGGGTGTGCGAACAGCGCAGCATCGTCGATCTGCATCGACTCGCTGGCCGGCTGAACACCGAGCGCGACCAAGAACGTGTCACAGATTTCGCGACCGACATCCAGACGCTGCAACAGATGGTGAAAGACCGGGCCCCCACGTCCGACCTGGTGTTGACGTTGATCGACCGGATCGGTCTTGCCGGCGCGGTTGGCACGCTCGACGCGCATCGGCGCGGCATGAATCGCGCCGCGCAAGGCGACGACCTCACGGCGGTGCAACATCTCGCAGCACTGCATGACGACGTCGCCACGTTCGAGGGCTGGTTGCGTGAGCACCTCGCGGTACGCCGCCAACCGGGCGGCGTCACGCTGTCCACCGTGCACCGGGTCAAGGGCCAAGAGTGGCCGCATGTGGTCGTACACCTTGCCGACGCCGAGCAGTATCCCCACCGTCTCGCTGAAGACGTTGAGGAGGAACGCCGTCTGTTCCACGTCGCCATCACACGCGCGAGCGAGCACGCCACCGTCGTCACCGGTCCATCGCCCAGTCCGTTTGTTGCCGAGCTCACCACCGAACCATCAGCTGATCCAGCCGAGCGCAGCGTGGTGTCCTCGCATCGCCCGGAACCGGTGAAACGAGCAGCCTCGCCGTCGAAGACCGACCCCACCGCAGACCTCGACGCGGACGCCCAGCAGCGCTTCGCTGCCTTGAAAGAACTCCGAAATCAGCTGCGCGATGGTAAGCCGGCCTACGTCGTGTTCGACAACAAGACTCTCGTGTCGATCGCCCGAATGGCTCCGACTTCGAAGTCGGCGCTGGCGAAGATCTCGGGTGTCGGACCAGCGAAGCTGGAGAAGTACGGCGACGCAGTCACCGAGCTCATGACCGGGCTGGCTGGCTGAGACGCGGTTCCATCGTGCGCGTGACATTTGGAGCGCGCGGCGAGTCGCCCAACTGGGCACAGTACGGTGGGACCATGAGCCTTGGTAGCGAGCTAGTGCCGCTGCACGAGCGGCCCGTGTGGCGAGGCCGAATGCATGCGTGGGCATTCGTCGCTGCCATCCCGGCTGGCATCACGCTCATTGTGGTCTCTGATCGAGCTGCGGCTCGGACGTCGGCGGCCATCTACGCCGCCACACTGTTGTTGGTGTTCGGTACGTCGGCGGCATATCACCGACTCGCCAAGACGGACCGCGTTCGCCACATCATGCAACGCCTCGATCACACGATGATCTATCTACTGATCGCGGGCACCTACGTGCCGGTGTGTCTCGTGGCGTTGCCGCCGCAATGGGGGATCCCCATGCTGTCGGTGGTTGGTGTCATGGCACTGGTCGGGATGACCATCAAGCTGGGTGGCTTCCAGAGGGCGCAATGGCTCGGCTATGCGCTCTACCCAATCATGGGCTGGGCGTTGGTCATCGCTGCCCCTGCGCTCATCGACAATCTCACGTCGACGCAGCTGGGCCTGATCATCGCCGGCGGGGTCGCCTACACGGTCGGCTTTCCGGTGCTCCTCGTCAAACGACCGAATCCGTGGCCGCTCACGTTCGGCTATCACGAGGTTTGGCACTCGTTCAC
>JAJCXU010000080.1 GCA_029263275.1 Ilumatobacter sp. | reverse complement strand
CGACGTAGTCGCCGAGCGCGTCACCGGCCCGACGGGCGGCACTGAGCACCCACCCTGCGCCCCGGACCAACCCGGCGGTCAAAATGCCGATCGCCTCGATCACGGGTGATCGCCGCCCGAAGCTGTCTGCCGCGGCGTGCGCGACGTTCTCGAAGAAGAAGCCGATGCGTGCGAGCAGGACGACCGGCGCCGACATCCAGTGGCCGATGGTGATGGCCACGGTATGCAACCCCAGGTGATGGCTGAGCTCGTGGGCCAACACGCCGCGTAACTGGCTGTCGCTGAGCTGGGCGGCTGCGAACGACGTGACCACCATGAGGTGGCCCCCGCAGGCAAAGGCGTTCAGTTCCTCCGACGGCAGCACTCTGACCACGTAGCGACCGGTGGGGAGGTGGTTTGCTTGGGCAATCGCACGCCATGCGGTGGTGATTCGATCCGCCTCGACTGGGTCGGGCTGGCGGGCGCCGAGCAGCGGAGTGAGCACGGCGGCCTGGAACGGCCGAACGAACAGCAACAGCCCGAGGCATGAGAACGCGAGCACGACCCACCAGAACGGGACGTCGCTGATCAAGCGCAACGGCAGCCAGAACGCAGCGAGTGCAAGCAGCGCGAATGGGGCCATCGCGACGACCGGAACGAAGGCCCACACTGCCGACCGCTCGACGTTGCGGGTGCCCCGGCCACGCCGACTTTGTGCTGTCCCTCCTGCTTCCACTGAGACGCATGCTATTGCTGGCAGGCCATCGCCGGATTCTCGGAGCGGCACGTACTCGATCTCGTTTCGGTTCTCGTCGACCGGCGAATGCCCCCGTCGGTGGTTGCCTTGGCGCTGCGGGTCACCACCGTGTGTGGAATCGTTCAAGAAGGGTGTCGATCACGTCGATACACCATGCGAGGGCGTCACAATTCAGGCAGCAATTGCGCCACATCGGGAATGGGAACCAGTGCACGAGTCGATGACCACCGAACGGTCCAGAGTGAGGCAGTTGTTGGACGACGCCGCCTCATGCCGCGTTGACGATCCGGTTCAGGCCCGTAGGTTGGCCCTGGAAGCACGGACCATCGCCCGAGCGTCGAAGCTGGTCGACGATGAAGCCGAGGCGCTCTACTCGCTCGCCTCGATCGCCCACCAGCGCGGGCACACCGACGACGCCTTCGCGCTCGCTGCCGAGGCAGTCGAGATCAGCGCCGACGGCGAACCGACCTTGACCCTGGCGTGGTCGCACCACCTCCTGGGTGTCGTGCACTACCAAGCCAGCAACTTTGCCTCGGCCCTCGAACAGTCGCTCGCTGCGCTTCAGGTGTACCGCACGACCGGCCACGAAATCGACGAAGGCAAGATCCTTCACACGATCGCTGCCGTCTACCAGTCGATGGGTGACTACGACCGCGCGATCGCGACGTACGAAAACGCGATGGCCATCAACGAGCCGCTCGGTCGTCGCGATCTCGACGCCATGGTGCTCGGCAACCTCGCCCGCATCCGCGGCCGTCGTGGCGAATACCTGCCGGCGGTCAGCCTGGGTCGTCGCGCTGTCGAACTGTCGCGCGAGCACGCCCCACAACTCATCGGCGGTCTCCTCGCGGACTTGGCTGAGGCCTATGTCGGACTCGCCGACCACGCCAGCGCAGCACTGTGCTTCGCCGAGGCGCGTGCCGACTGGGAATACCGGATGGCCGACGGCCAGGACCTCGCCCCGACCGACCAGCTCGGCATCATGCTGTCCGAAGGTCGTGTCGCCCTCCGCAGTGGCCAGACCGACGAGGCCATCGCCTCGCTCACCGCCGCACTCGACCTTGCAGACCGCACCGACCACCGCGAGCTCGAACTCGAGATTCACGACCTGCTCGCCATGGCGTACAAGCAGTCGGAGCGGTTCAGCGAAGCACTGGACCATCGCGAGCGGCACTTCGCGCTGCACCGTGAGATCTTCACCGATTCGGCCGACCTTCGCCTGCGGACGCTGCAGGTGGCCCACACCAACACGACCGCTCGGCACCGTGCCGAGATCACCCGGCTCCAGACCTCTGAGCTGGTCAACAGCTTCGCGGCAGAACATGCCGACGCCGACGCGTACCATCTCGAAGCCTTCGAGCGTCTGGCGGCTCTCGCAGAGTTTCGTGGCGGCAACACGACGAAGCACACCGCCGCCGTCGGTGACCTCGCTGCCGAGATCGCCCACGCGATTGGCCAACCGCCCGAGTGGTGCGAACGCCTCCGCCTCGCTGCACGCCTGCACGACATCGGCAAGGTGGCCGTTGCGGACTCGGTGCTGCTCAAACCTGGCCCGCTCACCATCGAAGAGTTCGACGAGGTCAAGCAACACACCGTGCTCGGACGACGACTGCTCAGTGGCGTGTCGACCGACCTGTTCTCACTCGCTGCCGAGGTGGCATGGTCGCACCACGAGTGGTGGGATGGCTCCGGGTATCCGAACGGTCTGAGCGCCAAGGCGATTCCGCTGTCAGGCCGCATCGTGGCCGTCGCCGATGTCTACGACTCATTGGCCACGCGTCGCGTGTACAAACGCGAGTGGAGCGTGGCCGAGGCCATTCGCTTCGTGAAGTCCGGCACCGGAGCGCAGTTCCAGCCCGAGCTGGTCGACGCCTTCGTGTCGGTGATGGTCGCCCGCGAGCCATCGCTCGAAGCTGAACTCGCATAGACCGACCGGACTCTCTGCGCGGCGAGCGCGACACCTACGCTCCCTGCATGGCAGGGGACAAGGTCGCGTTGACGCGTGACGAGCGCATCGACAATCGGACCCGCAATCCCAAGTGGCAGAACATCCCGGTACGGATCGAGATGCTCGAGTGCATCAACTGCGACGCCTGTCTCCGGGCATGCCCACCGAATTTCGGGGCGATCTTCAACCACGGCGCCGACGTCATCATCATCCCGGAGCTCTGCAGCGGGTGCGACAAATGCCTTCCGGCGTGTCCCGTCGACTGCATCTATCCCGACCCGGACTGGACGCCAGCAACAGCGCCCGACGACTGGTGGGCGCTCCCGCGGACCGACGACGACCCGTACGTCTGACCGTTCCGCCAGAGCCCCTGTGTTTGCGTGCAGACCGCGAACAATTTGCTGAACGGACCGCGTTGGGGGTGGTCGAGCGGTGTGAGCAAGTAGAAAGGCACCGATGAGCGATGTGACGATCCTTCCTGGCTGCGAACCGATGTCGCACGCCGGCACCCGCGAGGCGGGCGTGCTGGTGCTTCACGGGTTCACGGGCAACCCGTCTTCGATGCGCAGGCAAGCAGATGCATTGGCAGCGCTCGAGTACCACGTCGAACTCCCACGTTTGCCTGGGCACGGCACCACGGTCGACGACATGCTCACCACCGGCTGGAACGACTGGACGGGCGAGGTTGAAGCGGCCTATCAGCGACTCGCTGCTCGCACCGACAACATCGTGGTCATGGGGCTCAGCATGGGCGGATCGCTCACGTTGTGGACCGGTCTGCAACACCTCGATGTGGCCGGTCTGGTCTTGATCAACCCGGCCACGATGAGTCAGCCCGACGATGTCGTCGCGATGATCCAAGAAATGGTCGACGAGGGAAACACGGTGATGCCAGGAATCGGTTCGGACATCGCCGACCCCGACGTCGAAGAGATCGCCTACGAAGGCACACCGCTCGTTCCGCTGCTGTCGCTCCAGAACGAGGGCATCGCTCCGATGGCCGCCCGCTATGGCGAGCTGAAGATGCCGGTGCTGCTGTACACGTCGCGCAACGATCACGTCGTTCCTCCCGAGAGCAGTGAGCATCTGGTCGCAACCGTTGGCGGTGAGGTCGATCACATCTGGCTCGACCGAAGCTTCCACGTGGCAACGCAGGACTATGACCGCGACACCATCACGTCGGGCGCGGCTGCGTTCGTCGCTCAGGTCACCGGAGCCTGACGTTTCATGCTGGTCGCCACATCTGTGAGCTCGCGTGGTGTGGTGGCAAGTCTGCCGTCGCCCTCGTTCAACTCGATCGACATCGGTCCACTCAGTCTCAACATCTACGGCCTCGCCATCGCGCTCGGTGTCGTCGCAGCGGTCTGGCTCTTCGGCAAGCGGCTCGAAGAGCGCGACGCCGGCACCGCCGACGATGCCAGCTCGATCGCGATCTGGGCGGTACTCGCCGGCGTGATCGGCGCTCGGCTGTACCACGTGGCAACCGACTGGGATCGATTCACCGACAACTACGGCGCGATCCCAAAGATCTGGGAGGGCGGCCTCGGCATCCCCGGCGGGCTCGCGCTCGGTATCCCGGTCGGGCTGCTGCTCGCCCGGCGCAAGGGCATCTCGATGGCGATGGCGGCAACCTGTGCGGCGCCGGCCATTCCGCTGGCTCAGGCCATCGGCCGCCTGGGTAACTACTTCAACCAAGAGCTGTACGGACGCGCGACGGATCTCCCGTGGGGGCTCGAGATCGATGACACGCACCTGATCGAAGGCTTTGCGAGCGGCACGACGTTCCACCCCACGTTCCTCTACGAACTGCTCTGGAACCTGGCGTTGTGCGCCTTGCTGCTGTGGATCGATCGCAAGTTCCGCCCGGCACTCGGCCAGTTGATGGCGATGTACCTCATGGGCTACGGCGTCGGCCGTTTCTGGGTGGAAGGACTCCGCATCGACCGCGCCGACGAACTCGCTGGCCTGCGCTGGAATCAGTGGGTTGCTGTGGGGCTGGTTGTCGGTGGCGGATTGGCGCTGGCGCTCATGCGTCGCCACCCGATCCTCGAATCCAGTGACCCGTTCGATGATCGCCAAGAACTCGTCACCGACGTGCTCGATGCCGATGCCGATGCCGATGCCGATGCCGAACGCGGCGACGACTGGGACGCAGTGCTGACCGGAGGCGACTCCCTCGACTCCGCCGGTGCCGCCGACGAGTCAGACGCCGCCGCTCGCGACGACACCGACTGAGTCGACAGACAGCGTCGTGTCAGGTCGGGCGGCCGACTTGGCGGACGTCGGGGATGTGCGCGCCGAGCGTGTCGACTGCGTCGGATGCCAGCAGGTGGTCCGTGATGAGCGTGTCGACATCGCTCAACGTCGCGAAACTGCTGAGTCCGGTCACACCCCACTTGCTGTGATCGGCGAGGACGACCTTGCGACCAGCGGCGCGAATGAAGGCCCGATTGGTGTCGGATTCGAGGATGTTCGGTGTGGTGAAGCCGGCTTGCTCGGCCATGCCATGGACGCCGATGAACAACGTGTCGACGTGCAACGCATTCAATGCCGTTGCCGCGATGGGTCCGACGAGGGCGTCGCTCGGTGTGCGTACACCGCCGGTCAAGATGATGTTGCGGTCAGGTCGTTTGAACTCGTTGAACACTTCAGCAACCCGCATGCTGTTGGTGACCACGGTCAGGTTGGGCACCATTGCTAATTCGCCGGCCAGGCGCCAGGTCGTCGTTCCGGCCATCAGCCCGATCGTTGCTCCACCCTCGACGAGATCGGCAGCAGCCCGAGCGATCGCTTCCTTCTCGGCAGTGTGGAGCGCCGAGTTGGCGTCGAAACCAGGTTCGTCAGCGGAATGCTCGGTGGAGACCTTTGCACCACCATGCACTTTGACGAGCGAGCCAGCGTCGTCGAGGACGTCGAGATCGCGGCGGATTGTCATGTCGCTCACGTCGAGCAGCGTGGCGAGTTCGGTGACGCGCATCGATCCGCGAGAACGCACCTCGGTGACGATCTGTTCGTGACGTTGCTGCGCGAGGGAACGCCCGGCGGTCAAACTCTGATCGGTTCTGGATCCACTCCCACGATCGAACATGAACACCATCGTGGCCGATCTGGCGGGAACAATCAACAGGTTCGAACATCGATTGTTCGGAAACTGTGCGAATCAGAGACTTGCGCGGCAAAGAAACGAACATCGGTGGTGGGTTTCGGACATGACCGGCGCGCGGTCTTTAGGATGACGCTCCGTGCCTGAGCTGATCCGTCTGTCCAACGCTGGTGTCGACGTGGTCGTCGACGTCTCCACGGGTGCGCCCACGATCGTTCACTGGGGCGCCCCGCTCGGCGACGACGCCGATCTGACAACCATGCTCTCAGCACTCGCCCGACCTATTGCCTTTGGCGCAGTCGACACGATCGCGCCCGTTTCGACAGTTCCCGAACACGGATCGGGGTTCACCGGCCGACCGGGCTTGCTCGGTCGTCGCGGCGGAGGCCGCGCCTGGGCGCCACGGTTTTCCCCGGTCTCACATCATGTGTCCGACGGCGGTACTCGGCTGTCGGTCGACGCGGTCGACACGATTGCCGAACTCGGATTGAACGTGACCATCCTGCTCGATGACGTCTTGCACGTCTCGGCAACGTTGACCAACGTTGCCGAGCGGCGCTACAGCCTCGACGCTCTGACCGTCACGCTGCCCATTGCCGAACAGGCAGGTGAGTTGCTCAGCTTCGAAGGACGCTGGTCGCGCGAGTTGCAGCCGCGTCGCGGTGAGTGGCTCGATGGCTCGATGCTCGTGGAGAACCGCCGCGGCCGCACCTCGCACGAGTCGCCGCCCCTGATCTTCGCGGGGCAGCGCGGCTTCGATGAATGGAGTGGTGAAGTCTGGGGCGCACACCTCGCGTGGAGCGGCAATCACACGATGCTCGCAGACCGGCTGCCCGACGGTCGTCGCTACCTGCAGACCGGAGAGCTGCTGCATCCCGGTGAGGTCGTGCTCGAGCCCGGCCAGTCGTACACCACGCCCGAGACGATTGCCGCGTACTCGTGGCAGGGTCTCAACACGGCGACGCAGGCCTTTCATCGTTCGCTGCGGGCCGGTCCGAATCACCCGTCATCGCCGCGTCCTGTCCTGCTCAACACCTGGGAAGCGGTCTACTTCGACCACGACATCGACAAGCTCAAGGCGCTTGCCGACGCCGCAGC
>JAJCXU010000079.1 GCA_029263275.1 Ilumatobacter sp. | reverse complement strand
AAGACTTGACCACGTTGAGTAACAACGACGTGCGCGAAGCCCGCACCCGTGTGCAGATGATCTTCCAGGATCCGGTGTCCTCACTGAACCCTCGTCGCTCGGTCCGCGACAGCGTGCTCGAACCGCTCGAAATCTGGAAGCGCGGCACGAAGGAAGAACGCGGCAAGCTCGTCGACGAAATCCTCGAGTCGGTCGGGATCGACCCGGCACGCGCTGCCGAGAGCAAGCCACACCAGTTCTCAGGCGGTCAATGCCAGCGCATCTCCGTCGCACGAGCCCTGGTGCTCGACCCCACACTCATCATCTGTGACGAGCCGGTCTCGGCGCTCGACGTCAGCGTGCAGGCCCAGGTACTCAACCTCCTCGAAGACCTCAAGGAGAAGTTCGGGCTGACCTTGGTGTTCATCGCACACGACCTCGCCGTCGTGAAGAACATCAGTGATCGTGTCGCGGTGATGTACCTCGGCAAGCTGTGCGAAGTCGCGTCGAGCGACGATCTGTACGCACGCCCGGCCCATCCGTACACCAACGTGCTCCTCGACTCCATTCCCGAACCGGACCCCGAGGCGGATCACAGCGTCGGCAAGATCATCGGCGAGCCACCGTCACCGGTCGCCCCACCATCGGGCTGCCGGTTCCATCCCCGGTGCGCCTACGCCACCGACATCTGCTCCCAGGAAGAGCCGCAACTGCGGCCGATGGGCGACGGTCACTTCGTTGCCTGCCATCATCCTGTCGAGACCCCCGTTGTACTCAGCTGAGCAGGCCTGGGCCGCCACTCTCCGGCTGCTACGTTCCAACTGATGACCGCCGTGATCGCCCTCGCACCGGCACAGATCGCGCAGGACTCCACCGACATCGGCGCCACGCTGTCGTGGTACCGGCACGGGGGCAACGACCCGACGACGTGGCTCTCCACGATCGGCCGCGGGCCGTCGAGCGCTGGTCGATTCGTTCGGGCCTCACAGACCCCAGACGGGCCGGGAACCCTCTCGCTGCAATGGGACCGGGACGAGGTTGCCGTGGAGACGTACGGGCCTGGCGGCGCGTGGTTGCAGCACCAAGCCGGGAGAATGGTCGGCGCCGACGACACTGACGACCACGGACTCGAAGCGGCCGAACACCCGGTGGTCGCTGCAGCCGTTCATGCCAACCGGCACCTCAGGTTCGGCGCAAGTGGCGATCTGTACCACGAGTTGCTGCCGACCATCATCGAGCAACGCATCACCATCGGCGAAGCACATCGGCAATGGCAACGACTGTGTTTCGAATTGAGCGAGCCAGCGCCCGGTCCGTTCGCGCGGCTCCTCCTTCCGCCGGACCCCGCCGTCCTGGCACGCCAACCCAGCTGGTGGTTCCACCCCTTGGGGATCGAGCGCAAACGGGCACAGCCCCTCATCGACGTCGCACGTCATGCGTCGAAACTCTGGGGCTGGTCGGCGCTCGGTTCAGGCGAAGCCCGTTCGAAGCTGCGCTTGATACCGGGTATCGGCCAATGGACCATCGGATCCGTGCTCGGCCCTGCGCTCGGCGATCCTGACGCCGTCGCTGTGGGCGACTTCCACCTCAAGAACGTGATCGCCCACAACCTCGCCGACGAAGCACGCGGCACCGACGAGCGGATGATGGGACTCCTCGAGCCCTATGCCGGTCAGCGTGGACGCGTTGCACGGAGCGTCGCCCAGCACGGGGCCGCTGCACCCAAGTTCGGGCCCAAGAAGCGCATCCTGCCGATGCACGCCTGGTGACAGAGCAATCCATGCGCGACGACGATCTCCACACAGCAACGGTCACGCGACGACTGAAGGACGTCGCTCGACGCGAGCGACGTGCGATCGACACCGCGTTCGCCGAGCCGCCTGATCGACCACTGCTCGACGACTTGCGTGATCCACGCTTCATCCGAGCCACCGTCGTCGGCGTGACCGCGTAGCTGGTGACCCGGCTGTGCGTGATCGCCGGCGCCGGCGTCCGCGCCGCCCAGCGCGTCGTCGACGTTCGCAAGGACATCGCCGGGGGCATCCTCGACGAGGTCGAGCCAAGCGCAGGTTCGACCATCAGCAACGTCCTCACGTCATGGGATGGCCGCTGGTATCTCGAGATCGTGCGCGGGGGCTACCCGAAGCACATTCCCGACAACATCACCTACGAGCAACTTGAGGCCCGGGCCGCCTTCTTTCCGGTGTACCCGTGGCTGGTCCGCGTTGTCGATTTCGTGGTTCCCGGCGGGGACACGCTCGCGGCGCTACTGACCAACTTCGTCCTCGGCGCCCTGTCGGTGGTGTTGGTCGGTCTGCTGGCCCGCCGCCTGTTCACCGTCGCTGTTGCGGCTCGATCGATGACGCTCTACGCCGTGTTCCCGGGCAGCTTTGTCCTCTCGTTTGCCTACGCCGAGGCCGCGTTCATCGTCCTCGCGGCGCTCTGTCTACTGTTCTTGGTCGAGGAACGATGGCTGCTCGCTGGATTGGCGGCAGCCGTCGCGACAGGAACACGCCCGAATGGTGTTGCACTCGTCGCCGCGTGTGTGGTCGCCGCGGCGCTCGCCATCCGGCGCCGACGCGACTGGATGGCCTTGGTGCCGGTGGTGCTGTCGCCGCTGGGTTTCATTGGCTTCCAGCTCTACATCGATGCACAGACCGGGGAACGGGGAGCATGGTTCCGGGTGCAGCGCGAAGCATGGTCCGAAGGCACCAGTTTCGGGGCGACTGCGGTCACCAACACGTTCGGATTCGTGACGAGCCCGCTCAGCTCGCCCGCTGACGCACTCACGGCACTCAGCTTGCTGGCGATGCTCGCGATGCTGTGGTGTTTGTGGAAGCGCCATCTTCCACTTCCAGTCGTTGCGTTCATCGCCGTGGTGATCGCACTCATGCTGATCCCCGAAACCGTCACCGCTCGCCCCCGGTTCCTGTTCACTGCCTTCCCGCTGTTCATCGCGGTCGGGGCGTGGTGGCCCGAACCAGCAAGCGACCCTGACCACCATCGTGCGAGCTGGGACCGCTCGGGCTGGGATCTCGTCCTCGTACTCGGCGGCGCCGGTCTCGCGGCGCTGACCGGCCTGTACGGCGTCTTCGGAGCCATTCCGTGACGAATTGGGCCAGAGTGCTGGTCCGTCGCATCGACATCGTCATCCTGGCGGCACTCGCGTACTTGCCTGCCTTGTTCAGTTCGCCCGGCCGGATGCCTGCCGACACGAAGCTGTATCTCTACACCGACCCAGGTGGGTTGATGCAGCGCGCTGCGTCCACGTTTGAACCCGACCAGTTCGCCGGGTGGGTGCCGCATCAGCAGATCACCTACCTCTGGCCGAGCGGACCTTGGTTCTGGCTCTTCGACGCGCTGTCGGTACCGGACTGGATCGCTCATCGGTTGTGGATCGGCTCGATCCTGTTCGCTGCGGGCCTCGGAGTCCGATCCTGCGCTCGCATCATGGCGCACAGTGGCCCCGCAGTCCTCGTCGCGGCAGCGGCGTACCAGCTCTCCCCTTACGTCTTGCCGTACATCTCGCGCACATCGCTGCTGCTGCTCCCGTGGGCCGGGCTCGGCTGGATTGTTGCGGCAACGATTCGGGCCACTCGATCGGCTGGCGACTCCTCGCAGCTGAACCGATGGCGTGAGCCGGCAATCATCGCGCTCATCGTGGCCACGGTCGGCTCGACCAATGCCACCGCACTCGCGATGATCGTCCCGGGCCCAACGGTCTGGATCGTGCTCCGGTTATGGCAACGCCAGCTCCCACTTCGTCACGCTCTGCTGATCAGTGCTCGTGTCGCCGGGGCGTGCCTTGCTGTTTCGGCGTGGTGGATCGCAATGCTGGTCGTGCAGTCCCGATCGGGGGCTCCGGTGCTGCTCTACTCCGAGACGCTCGAGGACGTCAGTCGGAACGCCACGGCTCCCGAAGTCTTCCGAGGCATGGGGTACTGGCTCTTCTACGGACGCGACGCCTTCTCAGCGACCACCACCGCGTCGATTGACTATCTGACCCGGTCGAGCGGCATCGCCATCAGCTTTGCCGTGGCCATCGCGGGACTCGCTGGCATTGGCTTCGGCCGCGGCGCCCATCGTCAGTTTGCCGCGATGCTCGCACTCGTCGGCATGGTGCTCGCAGTTGGCGTCCACCCCATCGATGGATCGTCACCGTTGATGCGGGTACTCGCAGGCGACAGTGAGACCGGGCTGGCGCTTGCCTTACGCAGCAGCACGCGAGCCGTTCCCGTCATCGTCCTCGGTCTGGCGTTGGGCATGGCAGCGCTCGTCGATCGCGTGCCAGCGAGCCTGGCCACGCCATCTGCACCTCCGTGGGCAACGGCACGCCGAGTCGGCGCCATC
>JAJCXU010000078.1 GCA_029263275.1 Ilumatobacter sp. | reverse complement strand
GGCGGCGTCGACCGCCGAGGCGGGGGTCGCCTCCATGGCTTTGGCCGCGGTGATGCCATATGCCCCGAGCAATTCGTTGGCAAGCTGAATTCCGAGGCGTAACGGCTCGTCGTTCTCGCGTGCCTCGAGTTCGTCGTTGATGATCGTGTGCGCGACGTCGGGGTCGATGGGCGTCACCGGAAGCGACCCGGTGTCGGCCTCGGAGGCCAACCACTGGCCGTACCGGTGTGAGCGGGCGAGGACAGCTGCGGCTTGTTCCGGAAAGCTGAAATTCGGCACGGCGGATCCCGGCCGCACTGGGCCGTCGGTGCTGCCGAGCAGTACACCGACGACCGGCTTGACCGAACCGGTTCCGGCAACGTCGATGGCTTCGGATGCGTCGGAGTCGATGTCGGACGCGACTGCCGGTGCATGAATGACCAGCAGCCCGTCGACATCTGGTGATGCCAACGCGGCGGTCATGGCCTGCCGGAACATCGCGGGCGTCGCTTCGACCGGCAGCCGCGAGACCGACGCCTCCAATCCTGCTCCGTGAAGTGCGGCGGTTGCGAGCGTTGCCGGACTGCGTGAATTGGTGACGATCCGAATGGCAGGGCCGCGGAGCACGGGTTGGCTCGAGAGCACCCGAGCGGTGTCGAGGAGGGCGTGGACGGTCGGAACTTCGATGACGCCGGCCTGTTGGAAGATGGCACTGCCAAGTGCGCCATCAGCTGCAGATCCGGTCCGCACCGCGACGATGGGACGGCGGTGGCTGACGCGGCGCGCGATTCGAGCGAACTTGGCCGGGTTGCCGAACGACTCGGTGTACATCGCGATGACACGGGTCTGGTCGTCGTCTTCCCAGAATTGGAGCAGGTCATTGCTGGAGATGTCGCTCTTGTCGCCGAGCGATACGAACCAGGAGAGTCCGAGACCGATGTCGTGCGCATGCCGAAGCACCGCCCCGCCCAGCGATCCCGACTGAAGCGAAATTGCCACGTTTCCGATGGGCAGCGCGACATCGACGAGTGCAGCTTGCATCGGGTCGTCGTCGCGCAAGGCGGCAGCGCCCATGCTCGAAGGCCCAATGATGCGCAGACCATTTCGGCGTGCTCGAATCACGAGCGCAGCGACGTCGACGGCTGGTCCGTCAGGCGACGTGCTGTCGATGTCGGTCACGATGATGGCGCCACGCATTCGTTTGGCGATGCACGCGTCGATCGTGCTGTCCAACGCGGTTGGCGGCACCGCCACGATGGCGAGCGACACATCGTCGGGGAGGTCGGAGACCGAGGCGTAGCTTGGCTCGCCGCCGATCTGGTCGTGGTTCGGATTGACGGCGTACGCGGGAACCGAAGTGTTTCGTGTGACGTGGCGCCACAGCGCGGCGCCGACCGAATGAGAGCGGTCAGATGCCCCGACGACGGCCACCGCCTTCGGAATCAGGAGTCGGGCCACGGCGCGCGAGTCAGCACGCTGCTCGCGACGTTCGACGCTGTCGAGGAATTCGTCGGTGGTTGCGAGTTCCCAGTCGAGGTCGACAACGCCTGAGTCGAAGCTTCGCTTGAGCGGCCAGCCGGCCTTGGAGAACACGGCCATCTTGCCCCGGTTGTCTCCGTGGACTTCTGCGGTGAACCGCTCGATCCCGTTCGTCCGGGCGATAGCGGCCAGATGCTCGAGCAGCAGCGTGGCAATGCCGCGTCCGTGGTACTCGTCGTCGACCATGAAGGCAGCCTCGGCCTCGTTACGCCCGGGCCACCGCTCGTAGCTGGCCCACGCCACGAACTCATCTTGGGACTCGACAGCGAGTGCTGCTCGATCGACCATGTCGACGCCGGTGAAGTGGTCGAGTTCGCTCGCGGACAGCGTCGGCTTCGGGGAGAAGAAGCGGCGGTAGATGCTTTCTTCCGACTGGCGTTCATGGAAAGCGAGCAGGCTTGCCTTGTCGTCTGGCGTGAGCGGGCGAATGTACGCGGTGTCGCCGCTGCCCAGCACCACGTTGCTCTCCCATCGTGATGGACGGGGAGCCTCGGCGTCGCCAGTCGCAGGTTCATGGACGGACTCGGTCACACGTCCAGCATGGCAGGTCGTCGCCAGGTTGCGGGTCCTAGCCGGACGTGACGGAATGCACTCCGCCCGCTGAGCCGTTGAGAAGGAGCAGAAGTCCCTAGGGTGGACATGTGGTCGTCCCGATTGCAGTCTTCACTTCGGCAGAGCTCGACCAGCACCTCACGCCGATTGGGCACCCCGAACACCCGGGTCGGCTCGACGCTTCGCTCGCTGGGATCAGCGAGGCGGGTCTGTTCGATGCCGTCTCGTTTCGTGTGCCACGGCTTGCCACGGCGACGGAAATCGCTCTCGCCCACACGTCACGTCACGTCGACAGGATGCGATCGCTGTCCGAACAGGGTGGTGGCCCGATCGATGGCGACACCTACGTGTCGCCCGGCTCTTGGACAACGGCCACACGAGCGGTCGGCGCGGTGCTCGATGCTGTCGACGCATTGCGGGCGGGGGAGTGCGATGTTGCGTTCGCAGCCAGCCGACCACCGGGGCATCATGCCGTGTCTGACCAAGCGATGGGCTTCTGTCTGTTCAACAATGCCGCCGTCGCAGCGGCAGCGCTCGCGGAACGCGGGGAACGGGTTGCCATCGTCGACTGGGACGTCCACCACGGCAACGGCACTCAAGACATCTTCTACGACGATCCGCGGGTGCTGTACGTGTCAACGCACGAAGCGCCGCTGTACCCCGGTACCGGCCGCGCCGATGAGACCGGGGGGCCCAACGCACCCATGTCGAATCTGAATCTCCCGTTTCCCGCCGGCACGAGGGGCGACGTGTATCGCCGTGCCATCGACGAGGTCGTCGCTCCGGTGGTCGAGCGGTTCGCGCCGGACTGGTTGATCATCTCGGCCGGGTTCGACGGCCACCGTCAGGACCCGCTGGCTGGCCTCGAACTCACCTCGGCGGACTATGCCGATTTCGCCATTCGGATCCAACAGTTGGTGGCACCGGGACGAACGTTGGTCGTGCTCGAGGGCGGGTATGACCTGGAGGCGTTGACCTACTCGACGGGTGCAACGTTGTCGGCGCTGATCGGGGAGTCGTATCGGCCCGAGCCGCCGTCGAGCGGCGACATCGGCGTGCCGACCATCACTGCGGCTCGCGAGCGCTGGCAACTCAACTGAACGGTCACGGGGTTCGGTTCGGTCGACCCTGGCCAATGCCCAGATCGTTCGCCACCGCGGGGACCACCTGGTCGCAGATGCCGCCACCCTTCGATGGCGAATTGCCTGCGATGGTCGCCACGACAGCGGTGCGGTTGCGATCGAGGAGCCAGATGCAACTGACGGCGCCTTCCACCGTGCCCGTGTGACCCCAGCCGTACTGGTCGAGGAAGACACCCGGTGGCTTGATCGTGTCGAAGTCGGGCCCAGAGACTGATCCGATCATTGCCGCGAGGTCGTCGGTCGAGATGACGAACACGCCGGCGCCGCCGAGGCGGGACAGACGCTCGACGCTGCCACTGTGCGCCACGTCGGTCGGCAGCAGGCCTGCGGTCGAGAGATGCACGCCGTCGAGGCCCAAGGGGTCAAACAGCAAGTCCTGCGCCGCGGCGTCGAGCGGCAAGGTGGTGAGTGTCTCGACGAGCAGGCCGAGTGCGCAGTAGTTGCCGTTGGAGTAGCGCCATACCCCGCGGTGTGGCTG
>JAJCXU010000077.1 GCA_029263275.1 Ilumatobacter sp. | reverse complement strand
TGCTGTGGGATTCGTGGCTCCACGAACGCGACGTGTTGCTTCCCCTTGAGCAGTCGGTCTCCTCAACCGTGCAGCTCAGTGGCATCGGCAGCCACACCGTCGAGGTCAGTTGCGACGCAGGTGCCGCTCGCAGTGCTGAGGTGCCAACTGGTGCGGCTGCGGTCTCGGGCGTGGCGCCGACGGCGATTGACGCTCTCGCTGGGAGAGGTGATGCGGTCGCCGAGGCACTTCCGGGCGCACCTGAGGAATTGGGCGTCCTGGCAGCGATGTTCAACAGCTGAGCCAGCCCCTCCCCCACCTCAGGGGTAATCGCAGGCATCTCACGAGGCAATCAGCTTCTATCCAGCGTGCGGCGACAGCATCGGAACACTCATCGTCTGGGAAGACAGCGTTGCCCGCTGGGCATCGGACAGCGGCAAGCTTGATGTGTGGATGATCAACGACCAGGTCAAATACCAGTGGGAGTGTTGACCGGAACTGCCAACCGCTAGGTGATCTGCTGATCCTTCGCGATGACGACGATGCCGTTGTCGCTGATCGTGAACTGCTTCGCATCTTGTTCGGCGTCGAACCCGATACGAGCGAAGTCAGGGATGACGACGTTCTTGTCGACGATGCAGCGATTGAGTCGGGCGCCGGCGCCGATGGTGACGTCCGGGAAGAGGATCGAGTTGGTGACGTGCGCGTCGTGGTCGACGAACGAACCAGGGCCAATGATCGAGCCCTCGACGTGCGCCCCAGAGATGATCGACCCCTGACAGAGCAAGCTGCCGTCGACGAATGTCGGCTCGCCACCGCGACCCCGTGACACCTTGGCCGGCGGGAGTGCCTGGCGACCGGTGAACACGGGCCATTTGTCGTTGTAGAGGTTGAACACCGGCACGGGCGCAATGAGGTCCATGTTGGCGTCGTAGAACGCATCGAGGGTTCCGACGTCGCGCCAGTATCCCTGCTCCCGTTCACCTTGGCCGGGAATCTCGTTCTGAGAGAAGTCGTAGACGCGGGCGTCACCTGATGCGGTGAGTGCCGGGATCACGTCGCCGCCGAGGTCGTTCATCTGGCCGTCGGCCTTGGGCGTGACGATGTCGATCAGCGTCTCGCGATCGAACACGTAGTTGCCCATGCTCGCCAGACACATTTCGTCGTTGCCCGGCATCGTGGGCGGCGACGGCGACTTCTCGTGGAAGGCGATGATCTTGCCGTCGGCGTCGGATTCGATAACACCAAAATCGGTCGCCTCATGCTTCGGAACAGGAATGGCCGCCACGGTGACACCGGCATCGCCGGCGACATGCTGTTCGACCATCTGGCGCGGGTCCATCCGATAGATGTGGTCGGCGCCGAAGACGCACACGATGTCGGGCTTCTCGTCGTTGATGAGGTTGAGGTTCTGGTAGATCGCATCGGCAGATCCCTGGAACCAGTACGGGCCGCGACGCATCTGCGCCGGGACTGGTGTGACGTAGTCACCCAACAGGGTCGAGAACCGCCAAGTCATGCTGATGTGACGGTCGAGACTGTGGCTCTTGTACTGCGTGAGCACGACCACTTTGCGGTAGCCCGCGTTGGCGAAGTTCGACAGCGCGAAGTCGATCATCCGGTACGTGCCGGCAAACGGCACGGCCGGCTTGGCGCGGTCGTTCGTGAGTGGTTGTAGACGCTTGCCCTCGCCGCCGGCGAGGACGATTACGAGCACAGTCGGTTCAGCAGCCATTACTGCTCAACGTACCCTGTCGGTTCAGGTCCTGACAGCCCCGAGCTCGCGATACAGATCAACGTAGGTCTGGGCTGGCCCAGCCCAGGACCAGTCGAGCGTCATCATCCGTTTCTGGAGTGCCACATGTCGCCGCTTGTCCTTGATCCGCCGAGCGGCTCGAAACATCGCGGCAAGCAGATCCGTTGACTCGACGCGCTGCGCAACGAAGCCAACACCCCGTTTCATGTCGAGGTCGGCGTCGGGGACGGTGTCGACAAGACCACCGACCGCCGTCACGATCGGCACGGCCCCGTAGCGCATTGCCTGCATCTGCGTGAGACCGCACGGTTCGAATCGACTCGGCATCAAGAATGCGTCGGCGCCAGCGAACATCTGGTGTGACAGGGATTCGTCGTAGCCCTCGACGAACGCGAGATGGTCGGGATGGGCCGCAGCGAGTCGGTGCAACTCCGCAGACAACACGGCGTCTCCGGAACCGAGGATGCCGAGCCGCATCGGGATCTGTTCGAGCAGTGGCACCAAGGGGGTGATGAGGTCGACGCCCTTCTGGTGCGTGAGCCGAGTGACGATGGTGGCGAGCGGTGTTGCGTCGTCGGGCAACCCGAGCCGAGCAAGGAGTGCCGACCGGTTGGCAGGGCGCGCTGCAAGCGTTGTCACATCGAAGTTCGCAACGAGGTGGGGATTGTCCGCCGGGTTCCACACGTCGGTGTCGATGCCATTGAGGACACCGACCAATGCATCGCCACGCTGGCGCAACGGTCCGTCGAGCCCGAAGCCGCCCTCCGGGGTCGTGATCTCGGTGACGTAGTTCGGTGACACGGCGACCACACGGTCGGCCAGCGCCAATGCTCCGGAGAGCGGATTGGTGTCACCCCACCACTCGAAGTGTGCCGCGCGAGGACCGATCAGTTCGAGCCATTCGGGACCGGCAACACCCTGGTAGGCGAGGTTGTGGATCGACACGACGGTGGGGGGCGGCGACTCGAGCGCTGCCAGCGTGGCGCCGGTGTGCCAGTCATTCAGATGCAGCACGTCCGGCGGGTCAGCCTCGACGAACGCAGCCACTGCCCGGGCGAAGCGAAAGAATCGTTCGCTGTTGTCATGCCAGCCTGACCCATCGGCCTGGAGGTAGGGATGAGGACGCGCCATGCCGGGCACGCTGATCAGATGCAGGCGGCCCACGACGGGGTGTCTGCCGGTCCGAACCGTTGCGGCGCCGACCCAACTCGGCACCTGCAGCTCGGTGGTCGTTTCGTCGACGAGATCGACATCGCCGTAGTCGGGCATCACCAGGTCGACGTCGAGACCGGCGCGACGCAATTCCGCGCCCAAGCCTGCGGCTGCAGCCGCCAAGCCGCCCACTGTGGCCACCGGAGAGAGTTCTGCAGTGGCGAACACGACGCGCATACCCATCAGTCTGGCCGACAACTACCGTCGCCTCATGCGCCTCCCTTCGATTTCTCACTCGCTGCTCGCTCTGGCAGCCGCATGTGCTGTCGTCGGCGGAGCTGCATGCGGCTCGGACGCTGAGCCCGCCGCAACCGCACCATCGACCGAGACAGTCGCAGACTCGGAGCCCGAACAGCGTTTCCCCGACGTGCTCGATGTCGAGGCCACGGTGTCGAGCACCGGATGGACCTTCGCCGTCACGATCTCCTCGCCCTACGACTCCCCTGGCCGCTACGCGGACGGTTGGCGGATCCTCGGCCCGGACGGCACCGAATACGGGTTCCGACTGCTGACGCACGACCATGCGTCCGAGCAACCGTTCACGCGCACACTCGACGGTGTCGAGATCCCCGACGGCATCACCACGGTGACGATCGAGGGGCGCGATCAGGAGTTCGGCTTCGGTGGCGCCACGTTCGAATTGACATTGCCCTCGAACTGAAGGGTCCATCCGAAGGTCCGGGCGACAATGGCAACTCGACCTGCTTGACTGGCGCCGTGTCCGATTCCCCCGCTCCCACGACCCCCATCACGACCAGGACGACAGGCGGGTATGAAGAACTCAGCAACGACATCCGGCTCCTTGGCCGCATCCTCGGCGACATCGTCCGTGATCAATCAGGTGATGACACCTTCGAACTGATCGAATCGGTGCGCAGGGCAGCCGTCAGCGGCCGCCGCAACGACGAGAGCGCCGTCGAGGCATTGCGGGCTGCATTGAGCGACCAACCGATCGAGCAACAACTCGACGTGATCCGCGCCTTCGATTGGCTGTCGCTCCTCGCCAACACCGCCGAGGACCTGCATCTCGAGCGGCGGCGTCGGTTCCACCGAGCGGCCCGGACGACCGCGCAACCCGGCAGTCTCGATGCGACGTTTGACCGGCTGCGCACGATCGGCGTCGATGCGGATCAAGTGGCCAATGTGATCGATGCGCTCACCGTGAGCCCGGTGATCACTGCGCATCCGACCGAGGTCCGCCGTCAAACGATTCTCGACGTGCTGCGCGAGATCGCTGACGTGCTCGACGAACGCAATCATCTTGATCCAGACGATCCAGCGATCGATGACGCTGAATCGCGACTCGGCGTCAGCATCTTGTCGCTGTGGCAGACGGCCCTGCTCCGCCTCTCCAAGCTGCGTGTACGCGATGAGATCAACGAGGCGCTCCGCTACTACTCCGCGAGCCTGTTCGAAACCGTCCCTGCCCTGTCACGTCACCTCGAGCAGATTGCCGAGACCGAGTTCGGTGCCGCCAATGCTGACGCCAGCACCGCGATCAGCATGGGTTCCTGGATTGGCGGCGACCGCGACGGCAATCCGTTCGTCACCGCCGACGTGATGCGGCTCGCCATCGGTCGCCACACACACGTCGCACTCGGCCACCACCTCGCAACGCTGCATCGTCTCGGTCGCGAGTTGTCGATGTCGGCGCGTCTCATCACGCCAACCGCAGCGCTCAGCGAGCTGGCCGATGCGTCTGGGGACGACTCGCCGTTCCGCGCGGACGAGCCATACCGCCGGGCCTTGCGCGGTATGCATGCGCGCCTGTATGCCTTCGCCGAGGTCGCAATCGACGCTGATGTCGATGACATTCCTGCGCCGGTCCCGGCGGTACGACTCGACGCCTACTCCTCCATCGGCGAACTCCTCAGCGATCTCGACATCGTCGATGCCTCCCTGCGATCCCACGGCGCCGACGCGCTCGCTGATGCCCACATCGAGCCCGCCCGGCGGGCCGCCGCGATCTTCGGCGCCCACCTGTGCGGCCTCGACATGCGACAGAACTCGTCGGTACACGAGACCGTCATCACCGACCTGCTGGCCAATGCAGGGGTCCACGAGGACTATCTCGCCCTCGATGAGGACGACCGCGTCGCGGTGCTCACCGCCGAGCTCGCGTCGCCCCGGCTGCTTCGACATCCGAGCGCCACATACACCGACCAGACCATTGGCGAACTCAGTGTTCTCGACGAAGCTGCACGATCGGTCGCCCGTGTCGGAGCGCGCGCCGTGCCGCACTACGTGATCTCCATGGCCGAAACGGTGAGCGATGTGCTCGAAGTGGCAGTGCTGCTCAAAGAAGTCGGATTGGCCGAACCGGCACGCGCCGATCGACCAGCATCCGCGCAGCTCGACATCGTTCCCCTGTTCGAGACGATCGGCGACCTCGCGGACTCGGCCACGACCCTCACCGCGATGCTCGACAATCCGGTCTACCGCCAGTTGGTGACCTCGAGAGGCGATCATCAAGAGGTGATGATCGGGTATTCCGATTCGAACAAGGACGGCGGATACCTGTCGTCGCAGTGGAACCTGTTCGCCGCTCAGGCCGCCCTGGTCGAGGCTGCTGACGTCGCTGGCGTGAGGTTGCGCCTGTTCCACGGCCGCGGCGGCACCGTCGGTCGGGGCGGCGGACCGGCCTATCAGGCGATTCTCGCCCAACCGCCCGGCTCGGTCGACCGGTCGATCCGACTCACCGAGCAAGGCGAGATGGTGGCAGCGAAGTACAGCACGCCCGCCTTGGCCCGCCGCAACCTCGAAACGCTCCTGTCGGCCACCATCGAGTCCTCCTGCCTCGACGCCGGGCAACTCGGCGCACCAGCTGACGGTTTCGTCGACACGATGCAGCAGCTCGCCGACACCGCCTTCGAGGCCTACCGCTCGCTCGTCTACGGCGACGATCGGTTCGTCGACTTCTTCCGTTCGATCACTCCGACCAACGAAATCGCCACCCTCAACGTGGGGAGCCGTCCCGCATCACGCAAGAAGTCACTGGCGATCGAAGACCTGCGTGCGATCCCATGGGTGTTCGGTTGGACGCAGTGCCGGTTGATGATCCCCGCCTGGTACGGCGCCGGCTCGGCATTCGAAGCGGTCGCAACCCAAGACGACGGCGCCGCCGAGCGTTTCGCGCGGATGTACGCCGACTGGCCGTTCTTCACGGCCATCGTCAACAACATGGGCATGGTCCTCGCCAAGGCCGACATCGACATCGGCCGTCGGTACGCCGATGTCCTCGTCGAGGATGCGACCACCCGCAACGACATCTTTGGACGGATCGAGGCCGAACACACGCTCACTCGTGACTGGCACGAGCGGATCACGGGTTCACCTGATCCGCTGGCCGACAACCCGCTCCTCGCTCGCAGCCTGCGCAACCGGTATCCGTACCTCGACCCGTTGCACGTCATGCAGGTCGATCTTCTTCGGCGATACCGCGACGGCGACCATGACGAACTCGTGGAACGTGGCATTCAGCTCACGATCAACGCCATCGCCACCGGCATCCGCAACTCCGGCTGAACCCTGCCCGAGCAGCGCCCCGAACCTCTGGGAGCCAGTGATTTCGCACTCGTTTCGATTCCGTGTTGGCGATCCGTCCGACGGAATGGTTACAATCCCAATTGGTTTACTCGGCTTTAGCGATCGGCCCGCGAATGACACTTCTCGAACACAGCAACTTGGGCGCTGATCTCGCCCCGCTCGACGACCTCATCCCGCAACGATTCTGGACGGGCACGTCGCATCACGCCCCCGAGGTGTACGAAGTCGATTGTTCACCGTTCGAGATGAACGAAGCCGACCTGCGGCCAGACAGTGAGCTCGCTCGCCAGATGCGGGCAACCTACGATTCCGTCGGCATCGTCGTCTTACGCAACACCGGGTTGACCGAGGTCTCGAGGATGCGCGAGTTCGCCAAGATCGTTCTCGATGCCGAGATGTTGTACGAGGGCGGCGCCAACCCACGAGACCGCCTCGAGGGCAACGTGTACGAGATCGGCGCGCCACTGGCTGCCCGACTCCCCTACCACCACGAGATGGCCTACGTCAGCAAGAGCACGCGGCGAATCAGCTTCGTGTGTGCCGATGCACTCCCCGATCGGGGAGCCACATACGTGTCCGACGGCGTCGCCTCCACCGACGCAATCCTCGCCACCGAACTCGGCCAGAAGCTCAAGGCTCATGGCGTGTGCTACCACCGCAGCCTCACCGATGCCGACACCTTCCTGGGCGAAGTCGGCTACGGCGTCTACAACCACTGGCAGAAGTCGTTCGGCACCGACGATCCTGCGATCGCCGAAGCCAAAGCTGTCGAGCGTGGCCTGGTCGTCGAATGGGGCCCGAACCGCTTGATGAAGACGCGGTTCTACAACCCGGCATTCGAGTACTTCCCGGAGCTCGATCGGAACCTGCTCTACGCCAGCCTCGCCGACCACGGCATGTGGTTCGACACCTGGCCACTCGTGCAACATCTGCCGTTCTCCGAGCGCCCACTGCACATGACCTTCGGCGACGACACCGAGTTCACCCGTGACGAACTGGAACAGTTCATCAAGATCTACGACGACTTCGGCACCAAGGTCGACTGGCGTCAAGGCGACGTTGCAGTCATCTGCAACTATCGCTTCGCTCACGGTCGGCCCGAGATTCATCTCGAGTCCGGCGAACGCCGCAAGCTCGGCGTGATCCTCGGCGGACAGTTCGATCGGATCGGTCAACTCCCCGACAAGTGGTGACCGTGGCGCTCAGCCCGTCTTCTTCTGGCGCTCCACCTCGGCAATTCGCGCATTGAGCTTCTTCATCCCCGCAACACCGATCATCGAGTACTTGATGCCTTCCGCACCAAGGCCATGCGGCTTGCCCTTGAGGTACCCGTAGGTCCCCCATGCGACGAATGCATGCACCTGGCTACAGTCCCGGGCATGGCCATCGACCGTCAGACGCTCAATCTCGCCGCTCCCGTGCTGTGCACGGTCGGAAGCCTCGTCGGCTTCCTCAGCGCCTTGCGCCACCGCAATGGTGTGCTCGCAGCGATGTTCGGCATGGTCGGCTCAGCGGCCTGGGCCGCCGCCGCATTCCAGGACGCACAAGAAGCACGCGACGCCGACGCCGACGCGACGGCCTGAGGCTCAGACGCGTTCGATGATGATGGCCGGGGCCATGCCACCGGCTGCAC
>JAJCXU010000076.1 GCA_029263275.1 Ilumatobacter sp. | reverse complement strand
CCCGTCCGTCGTCCGTCGAGTGATCGTCGACGACGACGATCTCGAGATCGACGCCCTCTGAGGCCGCGATTGACGCCAACGTCTCGATGACGACGTCGGCATAGTTGAACAACGTGACGATGACGCTGACCTCGGGTGTTGCGTCCTCGTACGCGGGCGACGTGATGGTGTCGACGTGTTCGGCATCCCCGTGGCGGACCGCGCAGCGAATCGCATCGATCGATCGCTGCATCACCATTTCGCTGTGGAGCGCGTCGATCACACGCCGCCGCAGTGCGGGCGCCGGCTGGAACGCTGGAAGGACCGGGATCTGCTGCGCGCGCACCAGCGTGCTGCGGTACTTCGGCGGTCGTTGGCGGGCGACCTCCGACGTCGATGCAGGCAGTCCGGCCAAGACCGGCCCGAGTGATGAGGCCAGTGAGTATTCGTCGAGCACGGCGGCAGCGGCGGCAGTGCCGAGAGCGGCGCAGCGCTCCGGATCGTCAAGCAGTTCGGTCACTGTCGAGACGATGTCGTCAGCCGCCACGAAGTGCACGCCTTCGACCAGCGGCTCGAAGCCCGTCGATGGCTCGGTGACGACAGCACAGCCATTGGCCATCGCTTCCACCATCCTGGCCCATTCGAAGTATTCGTTCCTGCCCTGATCGGGCTCCGACGACTCGTCTGGGCCAGCATCCCGGTGGATGTTGAGCAGCACCCGTGCTCGCGCCAGCAGCTCGTACTTGTCGTTCCCGAACACGAGTGACGACACGTTGGCGTCAACCGGTCGACTGAAGTCGAACAGCCGCAGATCCACACTCCGGTCGGAAAGGGTCGGAGCGAGGGCCGCCAACGTCTCAGCGCGATGATCGGTCAATCCACCAAGAAAGAGCAGGTCGGTCGGCCGATCGCCGTCGACGCGCCGGTCCATGGATGGAACGCCTCCCAGCCGCAGGTGTCGAGCGTCGAATCCCGCCGCTCGGAGGGCGCGCACACCGTGTGGATTGATGTCGAGGACCGCTGGGCTCGCGGCGCACAAGAGCTTGGTCATGTCGAACCACTTGGTGCCTGGCTGCTCGGTACCGACGGGCACGCTGATTCGAGCGGCCGCGTCGATATCAGCGTCAGTCGCGTCGCTCAGCACGTAGAACTCGTGCGGCGCGACCACGAGGTTGATGTCAGCAATGGCGGTGGGCAGTGAGCCGTCGGCGAACAGCATGGAGCGATGACCGACCAGCTCGGCAGCCTCGACGATCCATGACGCAATGTCGGTCATGAACGCGTTGCCGTGTTCGGCGACGAACACGTTGACGTTGCGCATGACTCAGTCGCGGTTCCGCAGCTGGCGAACAAGGTCGGCAGGGGTTCGGGCCACCTTGAGGGCCGTGCGTTTCACCACGGTCGAGCGGTCGGGTGCATCGCGAACGCTCCGAGCCATCTGCTTCACAAGCGTCCGGCGGCTCATCGCCGCAGGCAGCTGGGCCGCGAGTTCTCGTAACTCGGCCTGCCGCTCGCGCGATTGGCGTTCGAGCTCGTCGAGTTGCTGCTCGATCGCTGCGGTCGAGTCATCGGTCACCCGGTCGAGGATACGCATCATCGACCCGGGGCGGCCAGCATCAAAGATGTTCCCGGAGTGACCTGGATAGGGTTCGGGCGACATGTCGCTTCGGTCGGCGGTGGCCCACCGCAATCTTCTCTATCTCCTCACGCTGAAGGAGCTGCGCACCCGGTATCGCAAGTCGATTCTCGGCTGGGCATGGAGCTTGCTGAACCCGATCAGCCAGATGATCATTTTCAGCATCATCTTCCTCGCCATTTTCGGTGGGAAAGCGCCTCGATCAAGTTCCAGCGGCATCGAGAATTTCCCGCTCTACTTCCTCTCGGGGCTCTTGCCCTTTCAGTTCGTCTCCATCTCTGTTGGCGCCAGCATCGGCTCGGTCCAAGGCGGCGCGAGCTTGATCAAGAAGGTGGCGTTCCCACACGAACACCTGGTGCTGTCCATCGTGTTCGCGCAGTTGGTCACCGTCTGCATCGAGCTGCTGGTCTTGTCGGCATCGTTCCTCCTGTTCGGCCACTTCATGTTCCAGTGGCTGATTCCCATGGCACTGCTCCTCGTGTTGATCTCGCTGTTCACCACGGGCATCGCGCTTGCGCTCTCGGCGGCGAACGTCTTCTTCCACGACATCAACTACCTCTGGGGCATCGCCTCCCAGATCCTGTTCTATGCGAGCCCGATCATCTGGGTCGTTGGCCAAGTCGGCAACGAAGCCATCAACACGTACGCGCCGTGGGGGCCGACCGGCGCCTTCGTCACCGCCTCACACCAGATCTTGTACCAAGGTGTCTTCCCGAGCCTCGAGCGCTGGGGATACATCGCAGTCTGGTCGCTCGCCGTGTTCGGCCTCGGGGCCTGGTTCTTCAATCGGCTGTCGCCACGTTTCGCGGAGGAGATCTGATGGGGCCCTTGCTGAACAGCCAAGCGGGTACCGCGCTCACCGTCGACAACGTCACCAAGACGTTTCGAATTCACCACGAGCGGGCATCGTCGCTCAAGCAGTACATCGCGTCCGGCGGACGGAATCGTTACGAAGAGTTCTTTGCGCTCCGCGACGTGTCGTTCGATGTCGCCGAAGGCGAAGCGGTCGGCATCATCGGTCACAACGGTTCGGGGAAGTCAACGCTCCTCAAATGCATGGCCAAGATCCTCACTCCTAACCAGGGTCGTATCGAGATCCACAAGAAGATGGCGGCCCTGCTCGAACTCGGCGCCGGCTTTCACCAGGAGCTGAGCGGCCGCGACAACGTCTTCCTCAACGCCTCGATCCTCGGCATGGGTCGCAAGGAAATCACCACCCGCTTCGACGAGATCGTCGAGTTCTCTGGCCTCGGCGACTTCATCGAGTCACCGGTGAAGACCTACTCGTCGGGAATGTACGTGCGGCTTGCCTTCGCTGTCGCCATCAACGTCGACCCTGAACTGCTGCTCATCGACGAGATCCTCGCCGTCGGCGACGTGACGTTCCAGAAGAAGTGCATGGAGAAGTTCGTCGACTTCCGCACACAAGGTCGGACCTTGGTGTTGGTCACCCACGACGCCTACACGGTGCGCGAGTTCTGCGATCGCGCGATTTGGCTCGATCACGGTGTCGTTCGTCGGGACGGCGATCCCGCTGACATCGTGGATGAGTACACCGAGACGATGCTTGGCGCCGAGACAACGGACGGCGCCGAAGCGACCCGGCGCGGCGACGGTCGGATCCAGGTCACTCGCACCGAACTGCTCGTCGGAGGCATCCCCGTCGACCGTTTCCGCAACGGCGACGACGTCACCATTCGCCTGCACTGGGAGGCTCCTGAACCGGTGGCACAGCCAGTATTTTCGGTCACCATCGCCAGCCTCGCGGGCGCAGCGGTGACTGAGCCGTCGACACGCGACGTCGGCATGGTCCCCGAATCCCTCGTCGGATCAGGGCATGTCGACGTGAGTTTTGCGGCCGTTCCCCTCGTCGCTTCGCGCTACGTCCTGCACACCGAAATCACGGGCTGGGGCCGCCAGCAGGTCTACGACCACCTGCAGAACGCTCAAACGTTCGACGTCATCGCCGGAGTGACCAACGAAACCCACGGCCTGGTCACGATGCACCCGACGTGGTCGGCGAGTAGCGGGACCTGACCACGAACGCACAGAGCCCGCCGCTGACCAGACCATGGATCATCAGCAGCGGAATTGGCGAGACGGCGGCGACATCCCCATCCCATTTCCACGGCAGTATCGAGTCGCTTGCGCCGATGCCAAACCGTCGGAACGATTGGAACACACTGGCGTTCCAAATGAACCACACCGCTCCTGCGATCCCCCGGGCAACGACGTCCGGACCGTCGCTCTGGCCCTTGCCCGCGACGAGGAGCACCGCTCCGACGAGGAGCGGCAACCCGTAGCGTCCTTGCCAGAACAGGCCTGCGTCGCCAGCCTGTACGAGTTCCAAACCCCACCCGGCGGCAAAGAACCCGAGCGCTGCGAGCACTGCCGCCACGGTCGCTCGCCTGTCGCGCTCCAGCGCATGGCCCGCGAGCAGTCCGACGGCCAGTATCCAGAGAAACAATGCAGGTTCGGGTACCGGCGTATCGAGCCAACCCAGCACCCCGACTGCCTCACGTAGATAGCTTCCCGTCCCACCGAGGATCTGCTGTGCAAGCGCAATTCCTGACTGATCGATCGGTTGTTCGATCAATTCCGGTCGGACCAGAACGCTCCATGACACCGCCATCGTGGTGATCAACCCCATCGCTGCGCGTTCAACGGGGCGAAAGGCTTGCAGGAAACTGCGCGGAGACTGCGACCGCACATACAGGATGAGGATGCCGACCAGGCAGCCCCAGAGCAGTCCGTCGCTGCGAGGCAAAATCAATGCGGCAGCACCAGCGACGAACAGCAGACGATTCCCCACCGTGATCGAATCCTCGACGATCGCGGCGGTCCACACCGCAAGCGCGCCGGCAACGGTCAAACCCGATGGATTGACGACCGCAATCAAGAAGACGGTGGTCGGGGTCATCGCGAGAAGAAGCGCCGCCGCGAGCCGCTCGCGGCGCGCCCGCAGCGCGGCCGTGACCGCCGCTGCAAGCAGGATCGTGCTCGGGACTGCGCCAAGGATCCGTGCCGCCCAAACAGACCCTCGCTCACCGCCGATCACTGTGCCGATCCCTGGGAGTAAGTGGCCCCACACTGGGTACGACGCGGCCGTCGTCAGGACGGTGCCCGATTCCCTCGGGTCGACACACGACGCAGGCTGCTCCGGTTCGAAGGCGAAGCAGGTCGGATCCGGTCCAGCAGACCACGCTGGGATTGTGACCGACCGGAACGCAGGCCCCGCTGATGAAGCCGATCCGAAGAGGTCGCCGCGGACAAGTGCTGCGGAGCGGGCCATATGGGCTGGTTCATCCGGACCTGCACTCGGCGGCGTGCCCAGCGAGATGCATACAACCATCGCCATGAGCAGTCCCCAAGTGACGAGGAATGTTGTTCGCCTGCTGTCTGACCGTCCCAGCGAGTCAGACACCCGGGACCCGATGGAGCCACCGCCGGATCTCAGTACGCGCACCGACGCAATCTACTCGCGCCACTCAGCAGGACGAGGAACGCTGCGCATTCGGGCGAAGCCGCTCCGCAGCGAAGTACCCTTACCAGACATGGCGCTCGACGAGGTTCTTTCGGACGGAGCCCTGGACGCCACCGAGGCGTCAGCCCTCGAGATACGAACGGACGTGGGTCTCGTGAGGATGACTTTCGTTCTCGTCGCAGCCGCTGGCGTGACAATCACGTCCCTTGCCCCGTCAATCGTGGTCGGCGTACACCGGCTCCACAAGCCGCTGAGTTTCGAGACCTGGATACTCTCCTATCCGCTCACCGCTGTCGGCTTGGTCGGAGTGATCCTCCTCTGGTCGTCGTTGAGCCGACGGCCCATTCGATCGTGGCCGTGGGCGATCTGGCCGCTCGCTCTGCTGGTCCTGTGGTCGCTGCTCTCCGTCTGGTGGTCGGTGTCGCCTGAGCTCACGAGTTCTCGAGCTCTGACCGCCGTCGGAATCGCAGCATTCGGTGTCTGGTTCGGCTACGAGCTCCGCTTCGACGAACAACTGTTGGCGCTCGCTCTGTTTTCCGCTGCAGCGTCACTCGGGAGTTATGTCCTGATCATTTGGTGGCCTGGTCATGGCCGAAACGTTTCCGGCAGGTCCGAATGGCAAGGAGTGTTCGCTGGGCCGAACTCCCTCGGCCCTGCAGCCGTTATCGGCATCGTCGCAGCAATCGGGATTGCCGTCCGCTACCGCCGCCGTGTGATCGTGGCGATGTCATCCATCGCGGCGCTGGCCAACCTCGTGCTGCTGCAGAAGTCAGCCAGCGTGACTGCCGTCGCTGCATTGCTCGTCGGCGCTGCGGCGATCGTGGTCGTGCTCCTCGTCCGGAGTATTCGAGCGCGCGGTGTCGCCGGGCGGGTCGTCGGGCCGACCATCGCCCTGGTCGGCGCCGCTGGCTCTGCAGTGGTCGCCACCCATGTCGGTTCTGTCGCGTCGTTCTTTGGCCAGGATCCCACGCTTGCCAGCCGGACACTCATCTGGAGCGACGTACGCCAGTTCATCTCCGATCGGCCAGTCAAGGGTTATGGGTACTGGGCCTTCTGGGAGAATCTCGACTACGCGGGGCCAACGTACGAACGAATTGGCAATGGCTACGGCAGCGCCCACAACAGCTTCCTCGAGATGGGGATTGGATTGGGGTTCGTCGGCGTGGCGCTGTTCGGGCTACTCGTAGCCGCGGGTGTCGTCGCCGTTTCGGTCCGGGTGTGGCGGTTCAGTGATACAGCGAGCATCTGGTGGGCGGTGGTGTTAGCCGTTGTCCTGACAGAGCACCTCATGGAGAGTTTCGTACTCTGGCATTCGTACGTGTGGGTGCTGCTCATTGCGGCTGCGTTCCTTCCGACCACCCGCAGGGAGACATCAACGCGAAGGGACGCCAATGGTTGAGCTGATTTCCCGAGTCGTGGCGCCGGAGTAATGCACACGACGACCAAGAAACGACCAGTAGGATCTCCTGCTGTGTCCGTCGTCTCGCAGTCAGGTCTGCGCCAGTGAAGCGTGCATTCATCGATGCTGCACGGCGGCGATCGCCTCTCGTTCACGTCGCTGTCGACAGCCTGTTCTGGATCGCGGGGATCCCGTTTGGCGTCTGGCTCCGCTACGACTATGGACTCGCTGATGGCTTGGGCGAACTCGGCACCAATCTGATCCCTCCGACTGTCGTCGCCATCGCCCTGCAGGCAGCAGTCGGCACAGCGACGGGCCTCTACCGACGTCAGTGGCGCTACGGCAGCTTCGACGAGGTGCGGATGGTGGCAGCCACCGCCGCCTCGACTGGCGTCATCCTCACCGCGAGTGTGTGGTCATGGAATGGCATTCCGCGCTCGGTGCCAATCCTCGCAACGGGCCTTAGCCTGCTCGGCCAGATCGCTGCCCGAACAATGTGGCGGCTTCGCACCGAACGTGCTCGCCGTCCGCACGGCGACCATCTCCAACGCCTGTTGGTGGTTGGGTCCGGCGACGGCGCCGACCAGGTTCTGCGCACACTCCGCGCATCCGCTGACAGCTCGTACGAACCGGTGGCGATGCTCGACGACGACCCCGCGAAGCGCAGCCTGCGCCTC
>JAJCXU010000075.1 GCA_029263275.1 Ilumatobacter sp. | reverse complement strand
ACTGGAGTATCGAGCCCCATGGGGGCGGCCACTTCACACTCGAGATGCCCGACGGACGGCGACGCGACATGCGTCCGCCACTAGTCGGAGCCGCCCTGCCGCCGAGACCACGCCAGTAGCTGCTGCCCGTCGAACTACGGCAATTCGTTCACCCGGTCCGTTGAGGGCGGGGCCAATGGGCTGAAGGTCTGCATGTAGTTGATGAGCGCCTGCAGGTCGTTGCCGCCATCGAGTCGCGGTGCCGTGACCGCTCCGAACGTGGTGAAGTTGTCACCACCATCGGCGAGGAAGCTGTTCACGGTGACCACGTACTCCGCCGCGGGATCGAGTGCGACGCCGTTCAGCACCACGTTGGTCACTGCCACTGACGTGCAATCACCTGCAGCAATCGTCGTCGCGAGGTCGTACGTGAGCCCTTCGGACACGCCCAGATGGAGGAACGGTCGACTCGAGCCCAGCGGCTGGCACTGCTCTTCGAGCACCGAAATGATCTCGGCTCCGGTCATCGGATAGGTGACCAGCGAGTTCCCGAACGGCTGGAACGTGAACGCTTCACCGAAGGTCACCACACCGTCGCCTTCGGCTCCCGACTGGGCATACAGCAAGTCGGATCGCAACCCGCCCGGGTTCATGAAGGCGATGTCGGCAAAGTTCGCTGAGGTCGCCCACAGCTGCGCATCGGCCACCAGGTTGCCCGCCGCCGACTCGACGCCACGGTCACTGCCCGGAGGAGTACCGCCGCGATTGATGTCGGCGGTGACCGTGCCGACGGGCTCGTTGCCCGAGTTGTCGAACAGCGGCTGCCACTTCGCGATGACCGCGGTTTGTACCGGATCGGCGGTCAACGCTGCCTGGTCGACGAGATGGTTGGTCGCCGTCGAGAGCTCACGGCGGACGTCCCTGGTCTTCCTGTCGAGCACCAGGTTCAGCTCCGACACCACACGACCAAACGAATACGCGCTCGTCACCAGACGTGGCACACCGGCAGGGTCGGGCAGGCTGCAGTTGTACGGCAGATGAGTATGACCCGTGATCACCGCATCGATCTCTGGATCGAGTGCATCGTTGATAGCGACAATCGGCCCGGAGATGCCGACGCACGCGTCGATCGCACCCGGAGGTGGCGTCTGGGACCCACCCTCATGCAACAGCACGACGATGGCCTCGACTCCCTTCTGCTTCAGAATCGGAACCAACGCATTCGCGGTCTCCGCTTCGTCGAGGAACTCCCAACCGGCAATGCCGGATGCCGCCACGAGCGTGTCGGTCGCTTCCAACGTCATCCCGATGAAGGCGACCTTGATCCCGTCGACCCGCTTGATCTCATACGGAGCCAGCGGTGTCTCACCGGTGGTCTCATTGACCACGTTCGCGGCCAGCCACTGGAAGTCGGCGCCGGCATACGGGTCGCCGGGGAAGTAGCAGCCGTCGATGGGATGGCAGCCACCGTTCTGCATCCGCAACAGTTCGGTGACACCCTCGTCGAATTCGTGGTTGCCCACGCCGGACACGTCGAGTTGCATCGCGTTCAGCGACTCGACCGACGGCTCGTCGTGGAAGAGCCCCGAGAAGGCCGGTGATCCGCCGATGAGGTCGCCGGCGGCGACAGTGAGGCTGTGCTCATTGCCAGCTCGCAGTTCGGTGAGCTTCGCCGAGAGATACTCAGCGCCGCCCGCCGGCGTGCCCTCCACGTGGCCCGGGGTATGCGCTTCGAGGTTCCCGTGGTAATCGTTGATGCCCAGGAGCTGGAGATCGACGAGGTTCCTGACCGCCCTGCGCGCCGAGTTCCAGGCGTACTTGTAGAACCAGATCGCCAGTTGCGGCGAACCCCAGGCCTCGGCTTGTGCCGCCTTCGTCATCGCCCATTCAGCCCTCGCGATGTCCCTGGAGTCGCCACCGCGAGCGATTGCGGAGTCGATCTCGGTCTGTGCAAGGTCGGCATCGACGCCGACGAGCGTCGCGATTGCCGCTTGAGCGACAGGCTTCGCAGTACCGCGGACCCGTTCGAGTTCGCGCACCGCACGACGCTCCGCGTCGAAGACCTTGCCACCCTTCCTGGTGAGATGATCGCCGTCTTCCCAGTAGGCGGGCGTGAGGCTGTCCTCGATGCGGTCGATGGCCCGTTGGAGGTACCGGTCGTCGTTGTTGTAGTACCACGACCACCAACCATGGTGCCCGCCGCCATCGCTGGAGCCGAGTGCCGCGGTCAGGTCACCGATGACGTGACGCTTCGTCTGCCGAGCCGTTGGAACGAGCTCCAGCCCGACGATGACCGGATCGTGATCAGACGAACGGTACGAATCCGGCGCAAAGATGGCGTCCTGGTTCGGCCCCTTGAACGACGTGTCGTAGTCGATCGCATCGGGCTCGTCGGCGTTGATGTGCCAGACGGTCGTCCCCGTCACCTGCGATGCCAGCGAATCGTTCGCCAACTGATAGTCGAGGTACCCGACCTGGCCGTCGAACACGTACGAGTACGCATCGTCGCCCAAGAAGTCCTCGACGAGATCGTGATACCCGTTCGCCCGCAGGACATCGATCGGTGTCTCCTTGTCGTAGGAGTTGAGGTCGCCGATGATCAAGGCGTCGTTGTCACCGCTCCCCGTCGGGTCCCCGGCGAGCCAGTCGGCGACTGCCGCCGCTGCGGCCGTCCGCGTCAGGTTGCAGTTGCCCGACCCGTCGCCGGTGTCAGGATCGCCGACGTCGTCGCACGCCGAACCCTTCGACTTGAAGTGGTTCACGGCAATGGTGACGACAGCGCCCGTGGCATTGTCCTCGAACGACTGCGCCAGCGTGGGCCGGTTCTTGTCGTCGTTGAATCGGACATCGACTGACCGGTCAAGCACGGCGAAGTCGCCGACGGGCGTCACGCTTGCCGGCTTGTAGATCAGCGCCTGACGGATGGCATCGGTGCCCACGGCGCCGGTAGCCACGTAGTCGTAGGTGCCCGCGCCGAACACGTCGTTGAGGCCGGCCGCCAGGTCGGCGGTGGGGCCATCGGCGGCGTTGTTCTCGATCTCGATCAAGCCGAACACGTCGGCTTCGATCGCGACCATCGCTGCGAGGATCTTGGAGCGCTGTCGCTCGAGTTCCTCGGCGTTGTCGGCACCTCGGCAACCCTGGTCTGCGGCAGGGCCACAGATCGCTCCGTTGCCGTCGAGGGTCGTGAAGTAGTTCAAGACGTTGAACGTCGCAACCTCGAGGCTGCCCCCGACCGGGTCAGGCGCTGCCGCCCGTGGATTGGCGTCGTTGTGCACTGCACCTTGGGTCGGCTGGATGCGATATTCACCGAAGGAGTAGTCGACAACTCCCGTCACGTCGGCGAGTGTGTCGCCGCCTCTGAACAGGTTGGTCAGGTCGAACACGCCACCGCCGGGGTGACGCGCTGGGTCAGGATTCTGATTGGACCGTCCATCGTCGAGCGTGATCCGGTCGAGCTGGAACGCCGCCGCTTCCGCAACCGCCGCAGGGCCCGGCTCGACGGCAGCCGT
>JAJCXU010000074.1 GCA_029263275.1 Ilumatobacter sp. | reverse complement strand
CGGCGGCAATGGTGTCGGCCGTGCGCTGATCGTCGACTGCTTGAAAGCTGTTGTCACCGGCCGTCGCCGGGTTGGGAGCGAAGTGATGCGGCCGAATCACCACCACCGATGATGGGGCCTGCATCGACATGTCAGACCGCGACGAGCGCTGCGTCGGTGACGAGGCCGAACAGGTTCTTCGGGTCGTCGGGGTCAGCGATCAAGTCGACCGTCTCGTAGAACTCCGTGCCCTCGACGGCGTCACGCACGTAGCGCAGTGCGGCGAAGTCTTCGACCGCGAAGCCGACCGAGTCGAAGATGGTGATCTGGTCGGCTGCGGTGCGGCCAGTGGCGCGGTCGCTGATCACTTCCCACAGCTCGGTGATTGGGAAGTCGCGGGGCATCTGCTGGATCTCACCCTCGATGAAGGTCTGCTCGGGGAACTCGACGAAGACGTCGCCTCGGGTGAGGATCGCGGCGTCGAGTTCGGTCTTGCCGGGGCAGTCACCGCCGATCGCGTTGATGTGGACGCCTGGGGCCATGACGTCGAGCATGTCGGCCGTGAGGATGGTGGCGTTGGTCTTGTCGGCCGTGCAGGTCGTGACGACGTCGGCACCGGTGACCGCGTCGAGTGCACTCGAGGCGACGTGGATGTCGAACCCGAGGGGCGCGGCGTTGCGGACGAACTTTTCCATCGCTTGGGGGTCGGTGTCCCAGATCCGCAGCGTGTCGATGCCGAGCGCCGAACGCATGCCGAGCGCCTGGAATTCGCTCTGCGTCCCGGTACCGATGAGCGCCAGCGTGCGAGCGTCGGAACGAGCGAGGTGCTTGGCTGCCATGGCAGAGGTCGCGGCGGTGCGCAACGCAGTGAGCAGTGTCATCTCAGTCCAGAAGGTCGGGTACCCGGTGGCCACGTTGGAGAGCACACCAAACGCCGTGACGGTCTGGAACCCGCTCTGTGGGTTCGACGGGTGGCCGTTGACGTACTTGAAGCTGTATTCGACCCCGTCGCTCGTCGGCATCAATTCGATGACGCCGACATCGGAGTGACTGCCCACGCGTGGCGTCTTGTCGAAGCATGGCCACCGCCGGAAGTCGTCTTCGAGATAGCCGACGATGCCGGCGATGATCTGCTCGACGCCCTGCTCGGCGGTCCAGCGAATCATGTGTTGGACATCGACGAAGCGAACGGTGGTGTTGGACATGAGGTCACGGTACGACTGAGCAGTATGGAGCTGCCATGCCCAAACCGAAGCATTGTGTGCATTGGAGTGGGCAAGATGAAACTCCGAAATGTACAATCTGCTTCATGCAGCAGCTCGATGATCTCGATCAACGCTTGCTGTCAGCGCTCCGCGCCGACGGCCGCGAGCCGGTGGCGACCTTGGCCCGACGGCTGGGTGTCACACGAGCAACAGTGAACAGCCGACTCGATCGGCTCGTGCAATCTGGCACCGTGCTCGGGTTCACCGTCCGAGTTCGAGAAGAGAACGACCCGCGGTCGGTCAGGGCGATATCGCTCATCGAAGTCGAAGGACGTACGACTGACGACGTGATCCAGAGGCTGCGTGGCTTCCCCGAGATCCACTCGCTCCACACGACCAATGGTGGCTGGGATCTGGTGGCTGAGGTGCGAACGGTGTCGCTCGGAAACTTCGATCGTGTGCTTGGTCAGATCCGGGCCGTCGATGGCGTGGTCAACAGCGAGACCAGCCTGCTGCTCACGTCCGTGCTCCGCTGACTGACTCAGCCCGAGCGTTCGTTCCAGAGGTCGAGACCTGCCTCGACGCGCTTGATCGTGGTCTCGAGGACCGCGATGCGCGCCCACTTCTTCTGATCTGCGGGGATGACGTCCCAGGGTGCCGCGGCATGGTCGGTTCGCTCGAACATCTCCTCGGCGGCCTCGTCGTAGGCATCACGTTTGTCGCGGTTGCGCCAGTCCTCCTCGGTCAGTTTCCACTTGCGAAGTGGATCCTCGGCCCGCTTGTTGAATCGGTCCAACTGTTCATCGGGGCTCACATGCATCCAGAACTTCACGAGGATCACGCCCTCCTCCACGAGGCCGCGCTCGAAGTTGACGATCTCGTCGTACGCCCGGGTCCACTCCGTTCGCGACGCGAACCCCTCGATGCGTTCGACGAGCACACGGCCGTACCAGCTGCGGTCGAACACACACATGCCGCCCTTGCCAGGAACCTTTGCCCAGAAACGCCACAAGAAGTGGTGGCGAAGTTCGCGCGAGTCGGGAGCCGCATAGCTATAGACGCTGTAGTGGCGCGGGTCGAGCGGCTCGACCATGCGCTTGATGGCGCCGCCTTTGCCGCCGGCATCTGAACCCTCCATCACGATGAGGAGACCAGGACCGATCCGGCCTTCGGACTGCCCCTCGTGAGCAAGGTGGCCACCGAGTTCGAGTCGAAGCTCGAGAAACCGCTGCTGAGCTGCCGCGAGCCGAGTTTCATAGTCAGCTCTGCCGATCGCACTGGTGAGGTCGATCTTGTCGAGACGAGTCATGCTCCAAGAGTACTGATCCCGCGTCCGCGGGTCACTGAACGGTACGTTGAGTGACCTCATGTTCGTGAAGATCTGCGGCATCACCAACGAAGACGACGCATTGCTCTCTGTCGCCATGGGCGCAGACGCTGTCGGGTTCATCTTTGCGCCCTCAACTCGCCAGGTTGCGCCGCAGAAGGTCTACGACATCACGCGCCGCCTCCCGCCGGAGATCTTGACGGTTGGTGTGTTCCGCAACGAACACCCGTCGCGGGTGATCGAGTTGGCGCACAAGGCCGGCGTGAAGGCGGTGCAGTTGCACGGCCGGGAAACGCCCGAACAGGCGCGAGAGCTCGCTGGTCACTTCCGGTGGGTCATCAAGGCCTTCGGCTCCGACGATGAGAATCTGCCGAAGGCGGACATGTACGGCACCGACATGGTCCTGGTCGATGCGCCGAGCCCGGGCGGCGGGAAGGTGTTCGATTGGTCGATCGCCGGCGATGCACCAGATTCGATGAAGCTCATCCTCGCGGGCGGTCTCACCCCGGAGAACGTCGATGCGGCGGTTCAGGAAGTACAGCCGTGGGGTGTCGACGTCGCGAGCGGCGTCGAGCGCGAACCCGGCAAGAAGGATGCGATCAAGGTGAAGCGGTTCATCGAGAACGCCAAGGCTCACGCTCATCAGCAGTACCGGGGCGACGACAACCTCCCGTACGACTGGGACGTCGAGTAGTTACCCTTCGGTGCCGATGAGCACCAATCCGGAGACACTGTCGGCACCGCCCGACGCCACGGGCCGCTTCGGCGATTTCGGCGGTCGTTTCGTTCCGGAAACGCTGGTGCCAGCGTGTCAGGAACTCGAAGCGGCATTCACCGAGGCCTGGGCAGACCCATCCTTCCGAGCCGAACTCGACGAGGTACATCGCCTGTATTCCGGGCGGCCGTCGATCCTGAGCGAGTGCAAGAACCTCGGGGCCCGACTCGGTGTTCGGCTGATCCTCAAGCGGGAGGACCTCAACCACACCGGTTCGCACAAGATCAACAACGTCATCGGCCAGGCGCTGCTCGCCAAGCGGATGGGTAAGAAGCGCATCGTCGCGGACACCGGCGCCGGCCAGCACGGCGTCGCCAGCGCCACCGCTGCGGCGCTGATGGGGCTCGAATGCAAGGTCTACATGGGTGCTGTCGACGTGGAGCGTCAGGCACTCAACGTGTTCCGCATGAAGTTGCTCGGCTCCGAAGTCGAGTCCGTGGAAAGCGGCAGCCGGACGCTCAAAGATGCCGTCAACGAGGCAATGCGACACTGGGTCGCCAATGTCGGCGACACGTATTTTTGCCTGGGCTCGGTCGTCGGCCCGCACCCGTACCCGTACATGGTGCGTCAGTTCCAGTCGATCATCGGTGACGAGGCCCACACGCAGATCAGCGACTTGACCGGAGCGATGCCCGATGTCGTGGTCGCATGCGTCGGTGGCGGATCCAACGCCATGGGAATCTTCAGCGGGTTCGTCGATGAGCCGACCGTTCGACTGGTCGGCGTCGAGCCGGCCGGTGGTGCAGCCATCGGGAAGGGCGTGCCGGGCGTGGTGCACGGGATGTTGAGCAACCTGATGCAGGACGAATACGGCCAGGTGCAGGAGGCGCTGTCGATCTCGGCGGGGCTCGACTACCCGGGCGTCGGCCCCGAACACTCCTATCTTGCCGACATCGGCCGAGCGGACTATCCGAACGTCACCGACGACGAGGTCATTGCGGCGTTCCGTTTGCTGTCCGAAACCGAAGGCATCATCCCGGCGCTCGAAAGTGCACACGCTATTGCGTGGCTCATGCGTGAGGCCCCGAACATGCAGGGTCAAACGGTGTTGATGAACCTGTCGGGTCGTGGCGACAAGGACGTGGCACAAATGATGGACATCCTCGCCGATGCGGATGGGAACGTCTGATGCCCGGCCGCCTCGAAACCGAGTTCCGAGCCAAGCGCGCCGCCGGACGCAAGTTGCTGGTGCCGTACATCACCGGCGGCTACCCGGGCTGGCAGGAAGCGGTTCGTGCCTGTGCAGCCAACGGTGCCGACGCCGTCGAGATCGGCATTCCGTTCTCCGACCCGGTCATGGATGGCCCGGTCATTCAGCAGGCATCCCAGGCCGCCCTCGAAGCCGGAGTGACACCACAATCGGTGCTCGATGAGGTGCCGGGTCTCGACGTCGAGATCCCGCTCGCGGTGATGACCTACTACAACCTCGTCCACCATCCGGGTCCCGAGCGGTTCGCCGCGAACCTGCAGCGTGCGGGTATTGCAGCCGCCATCCTGCCCGATCTTCCACTCGAGGAATCCGACCCATGGTGTGAGGCAGCTGCGGCGCACGGCATCGAGGCGATCATGCTGGCTGCGCCCACGGCGCCAGACGAGCGGTTGCCGCGGGTCGCCGAACGCGCCCAGGGCTTCATCTATTCGGTGGGGCTGCTCGGTGTCACCGGTGAACGCACGTCGCTCGCGCACACCGCGACCGACTTGGCGGCTCGGCTGAAGGCGATCACCGACATGCCGGTGCTGGTCGGTGTCGGCGTGTCGAACGCCGAGCAGGCGTACGAAGCCACGCGCGTTGCCGACGGCGTCATCCAGGGCGCCTCGATGGTCAGGCGCCTGATGGAGACCGGCCCCGACAGCGTCGGTGACTACGTCGCCGAAGTGCGTGCCGCCATCGACCGCGACACGGTCACGGGCTGATCACTCGTGTACCCATCACCAGGTCGTGCGCCGTCCGGCGATCTCGATTGGTGAGTGACACCAAGATGCCGAGGCCGAAGCAGGCGAAGGAGAGGATCGATAGCACGGTTCGCCCCAGTGCCCGCCGGTAGCTGATGGTGTCGCCGGTGGTTGCGTCGATGACCATGATCTCGACGGCGCGCTTGCCCATCGACGCGCCCCGTGCAATCGAGCGGCTGTACACCAGGACCCAAACGACCCAGAGTGAATAGAACACGATCCGTGTGAAGCGGAGCGCTTCGGGCGTGATGAGGCACGTGTCGTCGGCGAGGTTGCCGTTTCGCATCGCGGCCGTACCGCAGCCGGTCATGCCGCCCGGACCGAACGCCCAGGAGATCAACCAGGCCGGCGTGGCCACGAAAGCACAGAACACCAAGATGTCGACCATGATCGCACCGCAGCGCTGCATGGACGACGCTCGCCGGTAGCGGGACACGAGATGCTCGCTTGGCGGCAGCGTGTTGAGTTCCACGACAGCCATGGAGGCACGCTAGCCAATCGTGCCGACGGCCTGTCGTTCACTGGCAGACTGGCCGCGTGTACGACTACATCATCGTTGGCGGCGGATCAGCCGGCTGTGCCCTCGCCAATCGCCTGAGTGTCGACCCGTCGAACGAGGTCCTCGTCATCGAGGCCGGCCGACGTGATTGGAAGTGGGATGTCTTCATCCACATGCCCGCAGCGCTCGCCTTCCCGATCGGGAGTCGCTTCTACGATTGGAAGTACGAGTCCGAACCTGAGCCGTTCATGGATGGCCGCCGGGTGTACCACGCCCGTGGCAAGGTGCTTGGTGGGTCGAGCAGCATCAACGGGATGATCTTCCAGCGGGGCAACCCGATGGACTACGACAAGTGGGGCGCCATGCCGGGCCTCGAGAACTGGGACTGGGCGCATTGCCTGCCGTATTTCAAGCGGATGGAGAACTGTCTCGCTGGTGAAGAGGCTGACCACCCGGGACTGCGCAACGACGACGGCCCACTCATCCTCGAGCGCGGGCCGGCGAAGAATGAGCTCTTCGATGCCTGGCTGCAGGCTGGTGTCGAGGCCGGCTTCAACCGCACCGACGACGTCAACGGTTACCGCCAGGAGGGGTTCGCCCCGTTCGACAAGAACGTGTCGCGAGGTCGCAGAATCAGCGCAGCACGCGCCTACCTCCACCCGGTGCTCGACCGTCCGAACCTCACGGTGATGACCCGAGCCCAGGTCGACAAGGTGGTGTTCGACGACGCCGACGAGCCGAACCGTGCGACCGGCGTCGAGGTGCGCAAGCTCGGTGTCGGAGGGATGTTCGGGCGAGGCAAGCAGACGATTGAGGGGCGCGAGATCGTCCTGTGTGGTGGAGCGTTTAATAGCCCGCAATTGCTCCAACTCTCGGGTGTCGGTGATCGGGAACATCTCGAGTCGCTGGACATTCCGGTCGTTGCACACGTCCCAGGCGTGGGCGAGAACCTGCAGGATCACCTCGAGGTCTACATCCAGTACGAGTCGAAGCAGCCCGTGTCGATCCAACCCCACCTGGCGCATTGGAAGAAGCCGTGGATTGGATTGCAGTGGCTGTTCCGTCGCGGCCCAGGCGCATCGAACCACTTCGAAGCCGGCGCGTTCGTCAAGAGCAACCCGAACGAGTCATACCCGAACTTGATGTTCCACTTCCTCCCGATTGCGATCCGCTACGACGGCTCACCGCCGAGCCGTCCCGATGGCAGCGATGCGAAGATCGAGCACGGCTATCAGGTACATGTGGGCCCGATGTATTCCGACGCTCGTGGCACGGTGAAGATCACTTCACGCGACGCAACGAAGCACCCCGCAGTGCGGTTCAACTACCTCAGCACCGAGCAGGATCGTCGCGAGTGGATCGAGGCAGTGCGGACGGCGCGAAAGATCCTCACGCAGCCAGCGTTCGAGCCGCTCAACGCGGGCGAGATCTCTCCGGGTCCTGCCGTCGAGACCGACGAAGAGATCATGGCCTGGGTGGCCAAAGACTCCGAGACAGCGCTGCATCCGTCGTGCACGACCAAGATTGGAGCTCAGAGCGACCCGATGGCGGTGCTCGATCCGAACTCGATGAAGGTGTGGGGCACCGAAGGTCTCCGGGTCGTCGATGCCGGCTGCATGCCCAACGTCAGCAACGGCAACACGTATGCGCCAACGATGATGATCGCGGAAAAGGCCGCGGACCTGATCCTCGGCAACGATCCGCTGCCGCCCGACCACACCGAGGTCTACCGCAGCAGCGCGGAAGGCGGCCGACGGTGACCAATCACAGTTGGGGTCAGACCCCAAGTGTGATGCGGCCGAACATCTTGCTGATCATGGCCGATCAGCTGTCGGCGCCGTTCCTCTCGCTGCACGGCGGACCAGCGATCACCCCGAACATCGATCGGCTGATCGCCGAGGGCACGGCCTTCACGAGTGCGTACAGCAACAGTCCGCTGTGCGCCCCGGCGCGGTTCGCCATGATGAGCGGGCAGCTCAACAGCAAGATCGGTGCGTACGACAACGCATCGGAGTTCACGTCGAGCGTGCCGACGTTCGCCCACCACCTCCGTTCGGCCGGTTACCAAACCTCGTTGGTCGGCAAGATGCACTTCGTCGGCGCCGACCAGTTGCACGGCTACGAAGAGCGGCTCACGACCGACATCTATCCGGCCGACTTCGGATGGACACCCAACTGGGGCGACCCCGGTGGTCGCTTCGACTGGTGGTTCCACAACATGGATTCCGTTGTCGACGCCGGCATTGCCGACGCGTCGAACCAGCTCGACTACGACGACGACGTGGCCCATCACAGCATCCGCAAGCTGCGTGACTTGGCCCGGACCACTGACGAGCGCCCGTGGATGATGACGGCATCGTTCACGCACCCGCACGACCCGTACGTGGCACGCCAGCAGTTCTGGGACATGTACGACCACGACTCGATTCCGATGCCATCGGTCGAACCAATCGCCGACGCCGACAACGATCCTCACTCGCGACGCCTGCGCCGTGTCGTCGCCGCCGACACGACGGAGATCACCGACGAGCAGATCCGCAACGCCCGTCACGCGTACCTGGCCAACATCAGCTACGTCGATCACCACATCGGCGAGATGCTCGACACGCTCGATCGGCACGACATGGCGGACGACACCGTCGTGATCTTCACCGGCGACCACGGCGACATGCTCGGTGAGCGTGGCCTCTGGTACAAGATGAGCTTCTTCGAACACAGCGCCCGTATCCCCATGATCGTGCGTCAGCCAGGCGTCGCCGGTGGAGTGCGCAACGACGAGCATGTCGGTTTGCTCGACGTCGCGCCCACGCTGCTCGATCTCGCCGGCATCGAGGTTCCAGCGACGATGGACGGTCGCAGCATCCTCGACGGGGGCGTCGATAAGACGGTGGTGGGGGAGTACCTGGGTGAAGGTGCCGTGGCCCCGATCTTCATGATCCGCCGCGGCGATTGGAAGTACGTCTGGTCGTCGGCCGATCCGCCGCAGTTGTTCAACGTGACTGCTGATCCGTCTGAACTCACGAACCTCGCTGGTGTTCCCGAGCAGGCCGAAGTCGCCGCAGCGTTCGAGGCGGAGGCGGCTGGCCGATGGGACGCTGAGGCGATCGACGCTGCCGTCCGGTCAAGTCAAGAGGCGCGAGCCACGGTCGACCGAGCACTCCGACAAGGCCGGTTCGAAGCGTGGGACTACGTGCCTCAGAGCGACGCGAAGAACCAATACATGCGCAGCCACCTCGACCTCAACGACGTCGAATCTGGCCGCCGCGCGTAACTGGCCTTCGGGCTCGCGTGGCAATTCCTGCGGTTGGCCCCTCGCGCGTTGAAGGTCCGTTGGCAAGGACCGGTGCCGTTCCGTGGGACGTCCGGCCCTGTTCGTCGGATCGATCATCGACGACCGTTCGAGAAGGACCTCGACAGTGGATGGAGAGTGACATGAAGCGGATGATCATCGTCGTGCTCGTGGGATCGGTCGCATTCTTGGGATGTGGTTCCGACGATGACGGAGGGGGCACCGACGTTCAGTCTGAATCCGGCAACCGCGAGTTGTTCAACGACGAGGTCGACGACGTGAGCGCGAAGGTCGCCGATTGCTTCGTTGTCGAGGTGTCCGACGGGAGTCGGCGTTACCAGACGACCATCGAGGTCCGCAACGGCTCGGACACAGTGCAGACGGTCATGGTGACCGTCGATGCCGATCTCGGCCGAGGTGGGGCCAGTGACTCGTTTGAGGTTCCTGCCGGAGCGCCAGACGCCTTTGCGGTGACTGCTGACGAGGAACCCACCGACGAGGTCGGCGACGTCGAGTGCGCCGACTACATCAACAGCATCAACCTCAACCTCGGCACCTC
>JAJCXU010000073.1 GCA_029263275.1 Ilumatobacter sp. | reverse complement strand
GAGGCGGCTGGCCTGCTCGGGACCTCGTCTCTGGATCGCGAGGCGCTGCTCACGTTGTGCGACCGAACCGAGGGGTGGGCGGCCGGGCTCGTCCTCGCAGGACTGTCGCTCGCAGGCGTCGACGACACGTCCCGATTCATCGCCGGCTTCCGCGGCGACGACCAGCTCGTCGTCGACTACCTCACCGACGAACTCCTCGCGTCGATCCCACCCGACGAGCGCCGACGTCTGATCGAAACGTCGATCCTCGATCAGCTCACCGGTCCGCTGATCGACGCCGTGACCGGTTCGACCGACGGCAGCCAGTGGCTGACGCGTACCGCTGCCGCCAACCAGTTGTTCATCGGGCTCGACCGGACGGGCACCACGTTCCGGTATCACCACCTCCTGCGTGATCTTCTTCGTCTCGAGGCCGACCGTGAGATCCCCGATCGTCTTCCCGAACTGCACCTCGCCGCCGCATCGTGGCATCACGATCGCGGCGACATGTACACGGCGATCGAGCACTACATCGCGGGAGGCGATCTCGTCGCGGCCGGCGATCTGATCTCGATCCACGCCACTGCGCTGCTCAACGGCGGACAGATCTTCACCGTGCTCCGTTTGCTCGACCAGCTCGGCGACCTCCCCGAACGCCACTCGCCAAGTGCGCTCGTGCGCGGTTGGATCAACCTCGCGACGGGCCGCTTCGCGGCTTCTCGTCACTACTACGACATCGCCGTCGAGTGCGACGACGAAACCGACGCCAACCTCACCGCGTCGCTCGGAATCATGGTGCACCTCGCCGAAGGTCTCCTCGGTGACGCGATCTCGATCGCCCGGCGCATGGATCACCCGACCGAGTCGACCCAAGCGATCGGGCTGGTCGCCGCCTACACGTGGGCCGGGATGTTCGACGAAGCGCTGCGGTACATCGCGATCGCCCGCGAACTCGGCGCGTCCGAGCCGTCGGACTATGCGCTGACGATCGCGCCCGGGTTCGCTGCTGTCGTCGAGATGGAGTTGGGGAACCGATCGTCGGCAGCTGACCACGCGGCGGCGAGCTTGGAACACGCCCGGCTCCACGGCGTCGCCGAATCACCGCAGCTCTCCATGTCGCACGCCGTGCTGGCGTGCACCACCTCCGATCCGCAACAACGGTCCGCCACGGCGGAGCACGCGCTCGAACTCGCTCGGCGAGCACCTGAGCCCTTCACCCTGGGGTACGTCCTCGCCCTCATCGGCGACACAGCCTGCGAAGCCGACGACCCGGCGGGACCACAGCTGCTCCGTGAAGCTCGCCAGACCGTCGACCGGTGCCCCGACGCCGGCATCGTCGGCGCAACGCTCGCCCGCCTCGAAGCCCGACACAGGCTCGGCGTGCGAGCTGAACCATCGACCGAACTAGTCGAGGAGATCACCGAACGCGAGCTCGCCGTCCTGCGCTATCTGCCCTCGCAGCTCTCCCAGCGCGAGATCGCGAGTGAGTTGTTCGTCTCGCTCAACACGGTGAAGACGCATTGCAAGGCCATCTACCGCAAGTTGGGCGCGGACGGCCGCAAGCCAGCGGTCCACGCTGCACGGCAACACGGACTGCTCTGACGTCGCTCAGAACCTCGATGGCCGGGCAGGATTCGCTGCGGACAAGGACGTTGCGTCGGAATGGTCACGTCGGCTCGGTGGCAAGCGACACTGTCCGGCGTGCAGCCGCGGACCGAAGTTCGACCGCAGTCGACTTCCCGAAGTATCCCACCGCCAGGGCGGCAGCCTGAAGGTTGACTCCTCGACGCGAAATGAGCGCGCCCGGCCCAATACCGAGGTGGGCACGACGCCGTTGCAAAATTCGAAACCAGGTCGTGAGGAGCAGCAACAAGAACGGGATGAGTGCCGCGGCGAACATGAGCCCGAACACGCGCCCAATCGCAGGAACATCATCGACGAGCACCCCGAACAGCCCGCCGACGAGGCAAAAGGCCAGCACCGGGATGTTCCGCCGCAAGCTCGGCCGCATGCGTTCGCCAACGTTCACCGCTCCAACGTATTGCGAGGCCGACACAGAGATGCGACCAACAGCCCGCTATCGCCGACGTTCGGCCACGCGACTTTGCACTCTTGATCGGCACATCCTTGCTCGGCTACCCACTCCATATTGCGCACTCGACGAGCGGCCTCGCAGATGCGATCTTCACCGCCGGATGCCGGACGGGTTCGTGGCCGTTGAGGCGCCGCGACTATCGCTCGCGGCGCCCAGGCCCAATATCGAGTGGTCTGCGGGCGCGACACTCCGGATTACTGCGCTCTCGTGACTTGGAGTCACCTCACGTTCTTCCTCCAGATGTAAGAGTGGAACGTATGGAGCCCGAGCCAATGCACCGCCAACGATCACCGGGAAGCGGGGAAGTCGCGGACGGCCTCGATGAACACGCCGACAAGCTCTACGGGGCGCGGATGGAACACGTCCGTAGGCACCTCGCTCGTGCGGACGTCGATGCGCTGCTGATTTGCGACCCGAACGACATCTTCTACGTCAGCGGGGCAATGAACATGCAGATCTTCTGCGCGCGAACGCCAGCCCGGTACCTCCTCGTCGTCGACGGCGGGCCGGCGATCCTCTTCGAATACCGCGGCTGTGAGCATCTCGCAGAGGGCTTGTCCACGATCAACGAGATCCGGCTCGCCGTCGGGCTCGACATCGTCAGCTCCGGTGGTGAAGTAACTGTCGCGTCGAAGGAACTCGCCCGCGAGATCGGAGCCGAGCTGCGCCACCATGGTGCACGGCGCCTCGCTGTCGACCGGTTCCCGTTCTCCGCCACTGATGAACTCCGCGCCGCCGGCCTGGCCCTCGTTCCCGCTGACACCGTTCTCTCTCCGGCGCGTTCGATCAAGCTGCCCATCGAGGTCCCGTACCTGCGCGAAGCGATGCGCCGAGTAGAAGTAGCCGTCGAGACACTCGAAAATGCGGCCGAACCAGGAATGACCGAGTCCGAGGCGTGGGCGCACTTTCACTTCGAGCTGATGGCCAAGGACGGCCAACACACCGTCACGAGACTGTTCCAGTCCGGACCGAACACGTATCCGTACTTCCAGGAAGCAGGCCAGCGGCGGCTACGGGCAGGCGAACTCCTCGCACTCGACACCGACGCAAACGGCTACGAGAACTACTGCGTCGATTTTTCCCGGACCTTCCTCTGCGGCGACACGACGGCCACTCCCCAGCAACGACTGCTCTACGGCAGAGCGAAGGAGCAGCTGGAGTGGAACACTTCGTTGCTGCGGCCAGGCATCGAGTTCGCAGAGCTGGCGCGTCGAGCGTGGAAAGTGCCGGACGACCATCAGGCGAGCCGCTACTACTGCGTCGGCCACGGCCTCGGAATGTCGGGTGAATGGCCGAACATCCCACACGACGAACCGGGAGTCGACTACCCACTCGACGGGTGCGTCGAGCCGGGCATGATCATCTGCCTCGAGAGCTACATCGGGTCCGACGAATCAGGCGAAGGTGTCAAGCTCGAAGACCAGTTCTTGATCCTCGACGCCGGCGTTGAGAGAATGTCGACCTACCGGTTCGACGAGCGCCTTTCAACGTGACACCGAGACCATCCGTCCAGGCCGCCCGATATCCACGGCCACGACAAGTTTCCCGACCGTCCGGAAACGGCAAATGAGCGCGCGGTCAGGTGCGCGAGAACGTTCGATCGGCGGGCGTTCCCTTCGAGGCGTTGGCGTGGGCGAGTTCCGTTTGGCTGATGAGCGCCGGGCGATCTGTGCTGCACGATCGATTCACGGGCTTGGGTCCGTCTGCCACACTCTTGGACATGGCAATCGTGTGGTGGGAGGTCGAGACTCCGAACCCGAAGGCCTTCCAGGACTTCCATGCTGCGATGTGGGGTTGGACATTTGAGCCCGCGTTCGAAAGCACCGAACTGGGTGCGGACTACTGGATTGTTCGCGAAGGAGCGAACGGCATCGGCGGATTGCAACGCAGCCACGGCAGATCAACGCCCGCCGCCGGTGTGCGGCTCTACGTGGCGGTGGACGATCTGGAGCACGCTCTCCAACGCGCAGCCAAACTCGGGGCCATCGTCGAACGCGTGCGGACAGCGCTGGGCGGAGACGACCGGTGGTTCGCAAGGATCACAGACCCGAGCGGCGTCTCCTTCGGCCTCTGGACGGCAGTAGCGAAACACTCCGAGTCGTAGGTACGTCTCGGGGCCAGCGTCGCTCAGAACATCGGACCAGGCGTGGCTGTCAACCCGTCCGGAAACGGCACATCCGATGGGGTACCCCCGCTCGAGAACGTGCGGCTTGAGCATGTGCAACGATTGCATACATGACCGTTCGCATCCGCGACATTGTGATCGATTCCAGCGACCCAGAACAGGTCGCCGCATTCTGGTGCGAAGCGCTCGGCTATCGCGTCGCCGACGCGGACGACACCTACGTTGCGATTAACGGAGCCTCGTCAGCGCCGACAATGCTCTTCCTCCGATCCAGCGACACAAAGCTTCACAAGAACCGCATCCACTTCGATGTTTGCCCGACACAGGGCACGACCCGAGACGAAGAGGTGGCTCGACTTGAATCGCTGGGAGCGACTCGAACCGACTTCGGCCCGACAGACAGTTCATGGGTCGTGATGGCCGATCCGGACGGCAACGAGTTCTGCGTGATGGCTCACGTGATTCCCAGCGAACCAGCGCCGTTCCACCAGCTCTGAGGTACGCATGTCACAGCGCCCGCAGCCGCACCGCCCGCCGCTCAGGCTCGGCACGTATCGGCGCGGCTACCAGCTCAAGAACGCTTGAGCGAATGGATCAGCTGGCTGCGGTCACGAGGTTGCGCCGGACTCTCTCAGCGAGTACGTGATGACGATTCACCCCGGTGTGATCAACGACCGGCTCTCGCTCCTCCGCATCGCCGAGAAGAAACGGCCCGCCAAACTGATCTGCGGTCAGATCGAGATGCTCCCCTCCGGGCAGCACATTCCAGCAGTGGGCTTCCACAGGTTTGCCGTTCTCCAGCACCGGGGCGATCAGCAACGTTCCTCCGAGATAGTCCTGAACGACCGTTGCCGTGACAGCACACTGACCGCGGGAGGGATTCGAGGCAGACCACTCATCAGGATCATCGCGCGTGTCCGCCATCCAACACGACCGAATGACCGCTTCGAGAACACCTACATCGATCGCCATGCCCGCGACAATGGACGTCGAGACCGCTCAGAAACGACGGACGCCTCACATCGCCCAGCCCGCTCCTGATCGGCACTTCTCGCGCGGCCGGACCTGTCCCATATCGCCGGATCAGGGGCGCATGTCCATATCTGCCGGTGGGGCTTGGGCCCGCTCTGGATCCGGCGACATCGGGCGTCACTCAGCAACAGTGCCAATATCACCTGCTCCAGAGCTGCCCTCCGAATGGACCGCGTTCCGGAGTGGGGTTCGCTGTCCGTTCGGTCGATTGCATGAGGTCCTTGCGCAGAGGGTGCGCAACTACCTCATGAGATCGCCGACGGCCTGACCAGGCCCGACCGGAGTTGTCCAGCGGGGCACAGCGCTGATTCAGGTCGACACGTTGCCAAGCAGCTGCTCGACGAGTTCTTGCACGGCGAGTGCCTCGGCGAAGGACGCGATCGTCGAGGGCTCGCCGGCGAGCAGGTGAGCCAGTTCGTCGAGTTGGCCGCCGTAGGCCGCCGCGGCCTGCTCGGCCCGGTCGGTGCCGATCTTGTCGGTCCACTCGCCGCCGTCGCTGTGTTGCAGGCGATACCAATCCCACACGCGCAATGAACCGGTGGTGCCGCGAATCGTCAGATCGTTGATGTCGGGGCCGACGCCCTCGCTCGTGCCAGCAAGTACGAGCGGTGCCGTCGCCGACGACAGCCGAGCTTGGACATCGACCTCGCAGAGCTCCGCATCCGCACCGTCGGGGTACGTCACCGCTGAGGAGTCGATCGCAAGCGGGCCCAGTACGCGAGTGGCGAGGAACAAGAAGTGTGAGGCGACCTCGCGGATCCAACCGCCCTGGTCGCGCAGGCGCAGCCATTGCGCCTTGGCGTGCCAGGCCCGCGGCCACTCGGCGAAGTGCAGCCGAAGGTCGCCGCGCACGATCTGGCCGATCTCGCCATCGCCAACCCGTCGTTGCAGATCGACAGCCGCAGGTGCAGAGCTGAACACGAAGTTGACGCCAGCGGGCAATCCGCTGGATTCGACCAAGGCCACCAGTCGACGACTCTCGTCGACGTTGATGCCCAGTGGTTTCTCGCAGAAGATGGCAACTCCGGCGCGAACGCACTGCTCGACGTAGCCCGCGTGAAAGAGCGGCGGTACCGCGATGTACACCGCGTCAGCGGCAGCGATGACGCCAGCAGCGTCGTCACTGATGTCGACGTCGGCGCGATGAGCCGCGCAGGCAACGGGGTCGGGGTCCCAGGCCGCAACGAGCTCGAAGTCGGCGTGGTGATTGAACTGTTCGACGAATCGAGCCCCGACGGTGCCGAGGCCGATGATCCCAATCCGGTGTGTCATTCGAGCAGTCTCGCCCGAACGCGGTGGTCAGTCGGTGACTGCCGTTGGCGCGTCCCAGGAAACGGTCGGCGGAGCCAGGGGTGCTGACCCGGCTGTCGGTGCTGGCGTGGGCGGCGGTGGGGGCGGCAGTGCCGTCGATGCAGCTGGTGCGGGCGCTGCTGCCGGCGGCGCCATGTCCCGCGGCGGGCCGGACGGCATTGGCGGGTTGGGTGTCGGCGCGATCAGCGGTGTCGAGGGCAACGGGGGAATCGAGATCACTTCGGGCAACGCCGTGTCCGGTGCATCTGGTGCTTGCTGCGCAGGTTCTGCAACTGCAGTCGTCCCAACGACCGGTGCCGGGGCTAGTGCCGAAGTCGCTGGCGCCGGGGCTGGTTCCGGTTGTGGTTGTGGTTGTGGTTGCGGTTGTGGTTGCGCAGCCGGGGGCTGTGCAGATGATGCTGGGATGTCGGGCGTGCCGGCGAAGGTGGCGCCGAAGTCGTCGAGGTGCTTGTCGGCATTGACCACTGACAGCACGGCTGGGCGAGTGGGGTGGTTCTGGACGCGGGTCATCGCGACATACGCCATCCGCTTCGACTTGGACTCGAGACCGATTCCCATGACGAGCACCGAGGTCTGCCAGCCCTTGAAACTGTGGACCGTGCTGCCCTTGATCGCATCGGCCTGTGGTGAGAACCGGTACTTGCGGCGCCGTCGGGCGTCGTCAGGATCGCGACTGAAGATGTGATGGACCGGGTACCCGGCTGCTTCGATTTCGCGCACCGCGGCGACACCGTCGTGGTGGTATTCGCAGATGAACGCGACGTCTGCCGGTTGGAGGATCGGGTGCTGTTTGAGCAACCTGACCACTTCACGCCCGACAGCGGTGCCGAGGTCGCCGACACGGTCGACGTTCTGCCACAGCCGCAGAGACCCATGTGATGCACCGCTGACCTCGGCCAGGTCTTCCGGAGCAATGGTGATGATCGGCTGGCCGCCGACACGATGTGCGGCGAAGTCGGCGGCATGTTTGGCGAGATCTGCTGGCAGTCGGTATGAACCGTCGAGTTCGAGCCAGTCACCGTCAAAGCCAGCCTCACGCATGTCTTCGTCGTTGTGCCACGTGGTTCGGTCGTAGAGATCCTGCGTCGGATCGGCGACGAGCAACATCTCGCCGCCAGGAACGATGAGATGCTCGCGAAGGAGGTGCCACCATCCCGCTTCGAAATCCTGCCCTTCATCGACGAGGACAGCGTCGTAGCGCGGCACAATCCCAGCGCTCAGCACGCCTTCTGCCTTCTTGACGATCGCTGTGGTCCAGCGGACGCCGCGAGGAGCGGGCGGCTCGATGCCGACACGTGCGGCGTCCTGCACGATTCGGGTACACAACGAGTGGAAGTTGGTGCACGTCACGCGCGTCGGATTGGTGCCGTACTCGGCGCATCGATCGGTGACCATTGTCCGCAGATGATTGGCCAGCGTGACGTTGAACGACAGCACCAACACCTGCTTGCCTTGCGCCGCGAGGTGGGCCGCGCGAGCCGCGAGGCCGAAGGACTTCCCACTGCCGGCGCCGCCGCGCGCTCGACGCACGGACCCGCCCTGCTTGTTGACTTCGATCTCGAATGCGCCCGCACTTCGTGGGAACGGCGCAGGCCGGACTGATGGGAGCTCTGATGGGACCAGGTGATCGCGAAGCCGTGTGATCGACTCGGGGCGAGGATGGGCACAGCCGGTGCCTCGAACGAGTCGGTCGAGCTGATCGCGAAGCCCGTCGCCACCCCAGACCTCGACGTGTCGTTCGCCGCCTTCGGCCTCCGATGCGCCGAGCAGTTGTCCGGTCTGCTCTTGGGTGCAACGCGGCAGGACGACGGCAGCGCGGACTGCCTCGGTGACTTCGGTGCCGTCGCTCGGCAAGGCGAAGAACTGGTCGAAGATGACCGATCGCGTGCGGGCGGCGATGAATCGCGGGTCGTCGTGTGCTGGCCGGGCAGCCTCGGGGTTCCAGTCGCGGACTTCGATGACGCACACGCCAAGCAGTTCGTGGACGACGACGAAATCGGGCCGATCGAGCGCCACTTTGGGCTGCACATACACAGTCCAGCCGTCGTCGAGTTGGGCCAGCGCCTGAGCAGCGGCCATTTCGGACTCGTTGAGTGGCTGCGTCAACTGGTCGAATTGGTGCAGCGGTGGGCGAAGCAGGGCCATATGCCTGTTATCGACGCGATTTCGTTCGATCTTGAGGAAACGAAGACGAGTGGCGGAATCGAGGCGCCCTTCAGGGTGGCAATTCCACCCGGATCGATGTCGCAGCCATACCTAGGCTCTGTGGATGTTCCGGGCTGTCGCACACGCATTCGCGGGTGAGGGGGCACTGACCGAACGACAAGGAGCAGTACTCGTCGCCGGTGCGGGCGTGGCATTCAGCTTCACCGCGATCGCCTACGCGGGCGTCGAAGGGGCCACCGACTTCCAGTTCCTCACGTATCGAGGCTTGTCGACCGCACTCGCGATGCTCCTGCTGATTGTTGTGCGGCGTGGTCGTCGCCCCGTCAGCTTCGCGGGGATCACACGGACGACGTGGGCTGCAAGTGTCGTCCTCGCGGCGACGTCGATGTTGTACATCCTGGCGCTTGCAGGAACGACCGCCGCGACGACGTTGTCGTTGCTCGCGGCCTCGCCGGTGTTCGCCGCCGTCTTCGGGTGGTTGTTCCTCCGGGAGAAGGTGGCGCGTTCCACCTACGTGGCCATCGGGCTCACGGCCACCGGCGTGGGGATCACCGTCGGAGCGAGCCTGAGCGTGGGGTCCGGTTTCGGACTGCTGTTCGCTGCGATCATTCCCGTTGCGGTTGGCTGTTACAGCGTGCTGATGCGCTCGATGACCACGATCGACCCTGTCGTGCCCGCGCTGATCGCCAGCGTGATGTTGACGGTCGGCGCCGGAGCCGCCGCGCTGGTGGGAGATGGCGGCATCGGCATCTCCGCTCGCGATGTCGCGATGGCATCGATCTCCGGTGGCATGTCGCTCGGCATCGGCCTTCCGATGTTCAACCTCGGACATCGCTCGGTCGCCGCGGCGCGGATCCCGCTGCTGCTGATGACCGAAGTGGTGTTGGCGCCGCTCTGGGTGTGGATCTGGCCGGGCGAGACACCAGGCATCGCCACGCTGTTCGGTGGCGCCGTCATCCTGACCTCGGTGGTGTGGCTCGTTCGTCAGACCGAGCCTGACGCTGAACCGTTGCTCAGTCCGGTGGGCTGATCAGCCGACCCACGGCTTCGACGCTCAGATACGCGACGGCGGCCACGCCTGCGCCGACGGTGACACCGAGGAGGTTGAACGCAGCGTCGCTGGCCTCAACGGCGCGCGACGACGTGTAACGGCCCTGCGCTATCTCGAGGGCGACGCTCGTTGCTGCAACCGTGAACGAGGCGACGAGCAGCCCGGCCCACGACCACACAGCGAAGCCGACGACCGCCATGGCGACCGCCCAGAGGCCGAAGTGGACGATCGAGTCGCCACCGAGGTCGCGTGCACCGAGAGCGGCCTCCGCGCTGCCGCCTGCGTCGATCCGCTGGCTGACTCGGCGAGCGAAGTCACCGAAGACGGACCGCAGCACCCCGGGCGCTCGATCGGACAGCAGCACCATGGCATTGGCAACGACGAGGCAGAACGCGACGAGCGCGATGGCGCTGCGCACGCCCAGGCTCGGCCGATGCCTGAGCGTCATCGAGCATCAGTCGCGACCGGGCGCTCAGGGTCGGTCGACCATCCCGACCAGGAACCGACGAAGACGCGCGGGAGCGGTTGGCCCGCGGCCTCGATCGCCAGAGCGTTGTGGCATGCCGTGACTCCTGACCCGCAGTAGACGATCGCCTGAGGGTCGTTCGCTGCGACGGCGAACCTGGCGGTGAGATCAGCAGTGTCGCGCCAGCGGCCGTCAGCGATGTTGTCGACGAACGGCAGGTTGATCGCACCGGGACTGTGCCCGGCAACGGCATCGATCGGTTCAATCTCGCCGGCGAATCGCTGCGGATCTCGAGAGTCGATGACCACGCCGCCGCTCTCGATGTGCGCGGCAACGTCGTCAGCGTTTGCGATCGCCTCAACCGGCCACGGCACGGCCTGCCGGTCGAGTCCCGCGTCAGCGCGATCGGGCGGCCCCGACTCGAATGGTCCCGGCCAGAGGGCGATGCCCCCGTCGAGCAGCGCGGCCGGCTGCCCGATGATGCGCAGCATCCAGACCAGTCGTGCCGCGAATGCTCCGTTTCTGTCGTCGTACGCGACCACGCTGGACTTGGCGTCGACGCCGAGCCGGTTCAGCACCGCCGCGAATGCCGTCGGCGTCGGCAGCGGATGGCGCCCCTCGATCGGGGCCGGTGGTGCCGCGAGGTCATCGTCGAGTGAGACGTAGCGGGCCGCGGGCAAGCGACGGTCGACGTAGTCCGCAGCGGGGTCCCGACCGGACATCGTGGTCCCGACGTGCACGATGACGATCGATCGTTGGCCCGTCAACCAGTCTGCGGAGACGACTGGTGGCAGCGAGTGATCCATGCATCGACAGTATTCGCATTCGGCGAACTACGGTCAGCAGCACCATGTTGGTGCATCTCGCGCAGCTCTCGGACATGCATGTCGTCGCTGAAGGGACGGACGAGGTGTTGTACGTCGACAACAACGGACGCGCGGCAGCGGCCGTTGCCGCCATCGTCGATGAGTCGCCGGCGATGGATGCAGTCCTCGCGACGGGTGACCTGACGCAGTGGGGGAGCGATGCCGAATACGACCAGCTCGCCGAAGTGATCGCTCCGCTCGACGTGCCGATCCTGCCGATTCCCGGAAATCACGACACGCGTGCCGGCCTGCGACGGTGCTTTCCTGAGCATCCCTGGCCGAGCGGCGACGGTCATCTGAGCTGGGTCGTCGAAGTCGAGGGCGTTCGCATCATCGGTCTCGACACCACGATCCCCGGTGAGCCAGGCGCACTCTTCGATCCGGGCCGTGAGGAGTGGTTGCGTACCGCTCTCTCCAATCCGCACGCGGGGCCCACGTTGTTGGCGATGCACCACCCACCGTTCGCCACGGGAATCGACTGGATGGATGCTGCGGGGTTCGTCGGTCTCGACCGTTTCGTCTCCGTCGTCGCGGATGTGCACGTCGATCGCATCATCTGTGGACACATGCACCGGCCGATGAGTTCGATGGTCGCGGGCGTCCCCGCCGAGGTCGGGATCTCCACAGCGGTACACGTTGCCCTTGACCTGGCCCCTGACGGTCCGTTGCAGGTCATTCGTGACCCGGCCGGCTACCGCATTTGGCGCATTGACGGCAACGCCATCGTTGCGCACACCCGATACGTCGACACCGGTGAGACGCCGTTCACACCGGCCTGGTCCGAGATCAGCTAGCTGGCTCGAGGCCGCGGGTCGCAGCGACGTCGTTGTCGCGGAGGAACCAACTGCCGATTGCCGCGGGCACGATCAGAAGACCGCAGGTGAGGAATCCCCACTGGTATGCGCCGAGTCGATCGGCGGCTGCGGCACCGTCGCCGCCGACGGTGGAGAGGCGGGCGGCGATCACCGTGATCGCTACGGCGACGCCGCTCGTGTAGGCGATCTGGCGAACGGTGTTGAACTCCGACGTGGCGCGTCCGGTGTCGGCCAACGACGTCGTGGCATAGACGGCGGTCTGGATCGAGATGAACACCATGCCAACCGACGCGCCGCGGCCGAAGGACAGCGCGGCGAGGACACCGATGGGCGTGGTCAGAGTGGCCAGTGCGAACGACGCAGTGAACCCGGCGTGGATGAGCGAACCGACGATCATCAACCGGCGTGGCCCGATGGCGGTGTACAAGCGCCGACCGATCAGGTTCGACACGAGAAACACGCCGATCGCCTGTGGTGCTTGGACAAGACCACTCGACGTCGCGGAGAAGCCGCGCAGTGTTTGCATGTAGAGCGGCACGACGATGATCCACCCGAAGAAGCCGGCGTAGACGAACGGTGCGGCGATGTTGATGGTGCGGAAGTGGCGGTCGCTCAGCAGCCGGAGTTTGAGCATCGGATCGCGCCGTCGAAGCTCGACGGTGATGGCCGCGACGCCCGCAGTGATGCCAACGACGGCGAAGCCGATCACTCGCGTCGATGCCCATCCCTGCTCCGGACCGATTGTCAAGGTGTAGATCAACGCGCTCACGGCAATCGCGGACAGGACAAATCCGGGAGCGTCGAATCGGCCTGCCGCGCTGGTCTCCGTGCCGTCGTCGGAGCGGAGCCACAGTATTGCGAGCAGGACCGCAGCGGCGCCCATGGGTCCGTTGATGAAGAAGATCCACCGCCAGGAGGTCTGATCGACGAGCACGCCGCCAAGCACCGGGCCGACAGCTGGGGCGATCACGACGACGCTGAGCACGCCGATCGCGGCCTTGGCCCGATCGGCCATTGGGTACGCCCTGAAGAGCATTGCGCTGCCGACCGGGGTGAGGAGTCCGCCACCCATGCCCTGCAGAACGCGCAGCGCCACCAACTGATCGAGCGTCTGGGCGGCGCCGCAGCCCAGCGACACAGCGATGAACACGGTCAGCGCGGTGATGAAGACCCGCTTGGACCCGAACCGGTCGCCGAGCCAGCCGGCGACGGGGATGACGGCGGCAAGGCTGAGCAGGTACCCGACTGCGACCCACTCGATGTCGGTGGACGCAACGTCGAACTCCTCGGCCAGCGTCGGAAGTGCGACGTTGACCATCGTGCCGTCCATCACGGTCATGAACAGAGCGAGGACGTACACAACCATCACTCGCGTCCGATACTGCACCGCTGGCACCCTACGAGCCGCGCTATCCAGGGACCGAATGAGGCAGCCCCAGAGGGTCGTCGATCGGTTAGGGCGGCGGCAGCGTGGTCAAGGGGACGATCAGTGCCGTCGTGGTCGGAGTGCGGACTTCGTCGTCGATGTAGATGGGCGTGTCCGACGCTGCACCGCAACTGACGACTGCCACGACGCTTGCCAACAGCACCACTACCGACTTCATGCGCACCGTCACATCGTATTGGCTGGTGCTCCGAGGTGGGCTGCAGCGGAGATCGCCTCGGCGATCTCGTGCGCGGTGCGAATGGGAACCAGCCCGGTTGACCGGATCTTGTCGGTCAGGGCTCGCGGCCAGGTGACCCAGTGGTTCCGAACTTGGAAGGGACGAGCCGACATCGGCCACGTGGTGTCGACCAAACACGTTGTTGTCTGCACGTCCACGCCGAGTCGCATGGCGGCAATTGCATGGCGTCCCTGGCGGAGAATGCCGAGAGAGTCGACGATCGAACTGCGATCGACTCCGTCGAGCAGCAGCCGAAATTCGTGTTCATGGCGCGTTCCCACGTCGTGACGGGTGAGGCGTCCCGTGACGTGCATGGTGTCGATCAGCCAGACGCCCGATGGTGCGACCACGAGGTGGTCGAGGGTGTGGGCCGTGTTCGGCAGGCGAATGTCGTGCAGGATGGCGGCCATGCCGTTCAACTCGCGCTGGAGATGACTCGGTAAATCGCGGTCCGCGTGTCGGCCGATGACGGGTCGTCGCAGCCACGCCGGTGCCGGCGGAGCGTCCGCGCCGAGGACGGGAATGGTGATCGCTCCCGGCGGC
>JAJCXU010000072.1 GCA_029263275.1 Ilumatobacter sp. | reverse complement strand
TGCAGCACGGCCGTGGTGAACACATCGCCGATTTGATCCGCCGACAGCGGATCGCCACCATCGTTGGCCGTGAGTACCGCCTTGGCAACGTGGTCGAGATGTCGGCGCGACAGCGGATCGCCGCCGGCGGCAGCTCGGTCGCGAGCCGAACGGGTGAGCTGGTTGACCGCACGGGTTGACGCGGTGACCGTTCCCGTCCGGCGCCATGCTTCGGCCAGGTGCTCGAAGACTCGGGCCCACTGCTCGGACTCGATCAGCGGGAAACCGCGATCGATGCGGCGAAGCTGGTGCGCCTCGTCAGGGATGGCCGACTCGTCGTCGTCACCCCCCGGCTCCGTCGTTGATTCCTCCACCTGCTCGGTGGGCTCACCATCCACCGGCTCGGCAGCGGGGAGCAAGTAGGCCTGCGGCCCGGAACTGATCTCGCCGTCGGGCAGCGCTTCGCGGAGGAAACGCTTGAAGGTGCGGAACCCGAACCAGTCGTCGCTCACCTCGGCGCCGAACTCGGTCTGAAGTGCCCAGGCGAGCGTCGAGAGTTCAATCGGGACCAGCAGCTCGCGCCACCGCTGGAGGAGGAGGTCGGCAGCATCGGCAGCAGGCCCAGCGAGCACCGCGTCGCCGTTCTCGGGCTGCGCCGCGGTGTCGGTGACGATCGCTTCATCGATCCGGTCGAGTTCATTGCGGAGGTCCTCCGCGATGTCGTCAAGGGTGGCGAGCAAGTCAGCCATACGCGCGCTGAGCACCTCGACGAGTGGCGGGAGGTCACCGGTCTTGCTGTAGGTGTCTTCGTGGGTCAGTTCGCCCCAACTGTCTTGCAGCAACGTTCGGACTTGCAGCTCACAGATGACCGGTGCACCGGCGAGCGTCACGCCAAGGTTGACGTGCCAACCGCGGTAACCGGACTCCTTGGGCGCATCGACGTAGTCACGTTCCGACGCGGGGTCGAGGCTGAGCGGACGCTTCCTGCCGGTGCGTTGGGGCAGGCTCTCGAGCGCGCCCTGGACCATTTCGAGATCGCGCAGGTTCGTGCACGTGAGACGCATACCGACGAGGTCGTCGATCACGCGCGGGATGTCGTCGACGCTGGCGATCTGCTTGCGGTAGCGCGGCTGGTTGACCTTGCGCCAGGTGCGGCGCTTCGACTTGACGCGTCCCGAGATGCTGCGAATGCGAGCGAGGTCACGGTCCGACAGCGCATCATCGAGCTCGCGTTGCAGGGCGTGCATGGCATTGTCGAGGGCCGGCTCGAGGACGTCGGCACGATGCTCGTCGTACCAGTCGCCGAAATCGGCGTACCCGAAGGCCTCGTCAGTTCGGTCGCCCATCAGCGTGACCCTACGTTCCCGGATCAGACCACGAGGCGTATCCTCAGCTCGATGCGTTCGGATGCGGTTGCTCTTGTCCTCGTTGCCGTCACCCTCGGAGGGGCTTGCAGTTCGAATGATTCATCCGACTCCGAGCAGAATCGCCCGACCACGCAGGCTCCGGACTTCAACATCGGCGAGCCGCCAATCGGCACGATGACCGTCACGGTCGAAGCGGCCGAGGGCACATCGCCGATCACCATCGCGGACCGTCTCGACCAGCTGTTCATCAGATTCCCGGGCGCCAAGCGAGCCTCGGTCGACGGCACGACGGTCACGGGAGTCGTGGAGGAATTCCCGAGCGACGCAGCGGCAGCTTTCGAGTTCACGATGCGTTCGGAATCGATCATGGCGCTGCAACCGGTGCTGGGATGTGCCGACGGCACGGGCCTGCCTGACCCGCTGCCCGACGATGCCACGGTCTTGTCGGGTGAGACGGTGGGCGAGTGTGCGGTCGGGCCCTCCCCTTTGGACGGCTCACCGTTCATCGACGCATTCGTCATTCCGACACTCGACCTGCAAATCAGCGTCACCATCGATCCTGCGTCGCTCGATGAGTTCAACCTGTTGGCGACCTCCTGCTACGAGGCCGACCCGACGTGCGCGTCACGACAGGTCGCCGTTGTTGCCGGCACCGACATCGTGACGGCGCCGATGGTCAACACCGCGACGCTGCCCGAGCAGTTCGTCATCACCGGGGACTTCACCGAGGACGAGGCCGAAGAGCTCGCGACGCTGATCGCCAGCGACCGCTACGTCGGTGAATTCGCAAGCGTCGAGTACGACTTCATCGCCGACATCTGAGCGCCGCCTGCGGTCGCGCGGGAGGACGGGCAGCGCGAGCTCGTTGGTGGGCGGCAACGTACGATGCGGCGTGTGGCAGCGGACGTGAGCGGTGGAACGGGGATCACCTCACACGTGCTCTTTGTCGACCGGCACCCGGCGACCAGATGGGTGAATGTCGCGGTGAAGGTCGCGCTGGTCTTGTCGTTCGTCATCGCGATCGGCCTGTCGCCCGACACCGTCGACGGCAAGGCGATGGGCTTCCGTGCACCGCTGTTCCTCGCGCCGGCGGTGCTGGTGCCCGTCATCGCCCGACGGCGCGGGTGGTACCCGTATCCGCACACGGCAGACGCACTGCTCGCGGCACCATTCCTGTTCGACACACTCGGCAACCTGCTCGGCATCTACGACGACTTCCCGCAGACCGACGACGTGCTCCATGCGCTGAACTGGATCCTGCTCGTCGCCGCCTTCCACGCATTCCGGTTCCGCAACGTCGATGACCGCCGCGACGCCGTCCTGCTCGGGTACGGGTTCGGAGCCGTCGCCATCGTGTGGTGGGAAGTGATGGAGTGGGCAGTGTCTGAGGACGGATTCGGTGGTGCTGGCAGCCTCGCGCTGACGTACGAAGACACCGTCGGTGACTTGTTCCTCTCTTCGACCGGTGGACTGATCGGTTCGCTGATTGCCGTCTGGTGGCTCGGACCCCGGACGGACTCGACAGTTGGAGGGTTTCACGCCGTGACGTCAGGGCCACGACCGCCAGGTCGTTGATCGCAGGGCAGGCGAACGTCGGCCAGCAGCATCTTTCGAGGTCAACTACGGTGACACCACCGACTTGCGACGACCGGAAGTGTGCACATGGGGACCTCAGAAGGGACCACCTCGACGGAGGGCGAGGCGATAGGCGCCGACTCAGGCGCGGCTGCCGATGTGCCGCGAGGTCCCGTTGCGGTGCGGATGCGGCCAGCAGCCGACTGGATTGCGACGAACCAGCAAATCATCGCACTCGTCGTGTTCGTTCTGGCACTGGCAACGAGCGCCGGGCTCTTGTATCGGTCGCGCGATTCGGCTGATCTTCACTCCATCCCTGGGCGCACCGTCGATCAGTTGCGGGCTGGCGATTTCGAGCTTCCGAGCGACATCGACAAGTTCATCTTCCTCGACCACCTGTTGGCCGGCTTCCTCGGACTCGCACTCGTCTGCGCTCTGCTCATTCCGCCCGGACGACGCCGGTTCGTACGGGCGATCGGCCTCCTCGCAGCGATCGGCTACGCGGTTTCCGATCTCATCGAGACACAAATCCTCAGCGACGTGGCGCACTCCATTCCGGCGAGCGGTGAGTGGATTCCCGACCCGGCCGAAGTTCGACGCATGGCCGACTTCCACAACGCGAAGTGGTTGTTCCTCGCTCTCGCCGGGGTCGTGGCACTCTTCCTGTGGACTCGTCGGACACCTCGCCGGCCCGGCGGTGACAACGACAAGTACGGCCGGCCACCCGACTGGTACGCGTCCGACAACACACCTCCCGACAACACCAAGCGGCGAGGTGTCCTCGCTGGCGGTGGGCACTCGGAGTGGGCTCCAAACGCCGACCGGTTCGGCGTGTCGGTCAGCGGGGGTGGCGTCCGATCGGCCTCGTTCGCGCTCGGCGTCCTCGAGGTCGTTCGCGATCGCGGTCTGCTCAGGAAAGCGCGGTACGTCACGTCCGTGTCGGGCGGTAGCTACGCGACCAGCGCACTCGAACACGCCAACCGAAACGGCCACAAGTCGCAGCAGACACTCGATCGACTCCGCAGACGCCTGACCTACCTCCTGGCGAGCGTGGTCGGCGGCACCGCAGCGCTCCTCCGGCTGCTGCTCGGCTTGGCACTGAACCTCTGGATTCTCTTCCTCTTGATCTTCGTGGTGGCGCGGCCGGCCGGCTGGCTGATCGGGAGCCCGATCATTCAGGAGAGCCTCCGCTACCAAGGCCCGAGGGTCACCGCCGTCATCGGCAACCCTGATGAGGCCGACGTCGCCGAGATCGACGAGGCCTGGAAGAACCCCGAGAAGTGCGACCTCGACGACGCACCGGACACAGCACCCGAAATCGCGAGTTCAGAGCCCCCGGTCATCGGAGGTCAAGACGGCCAACTCGCCCGCATCGAATTCACGGTCAGAGCGACCAAGCAATGCGTGCAGATCGAAGATCCGATACTTGGTGAACAGTTCTGGACGTTCGCGGTCCATCAGACGACGCCCGGACTGATCGTCATCGACGACGGAGTCGCCGAGGTTGCCCGACAACCTTCGTTCGGAGCTGAGCAGGCGTTCAACGTCGAGGACGGGCAGATTCGCGTTCGCGACATCAAGGAGTTGGTCCAGGTCGGGATTCCTGCCATCAAGACCACCGATGAGGCGGCCGTCGCGAGCCCAACGGCCGACGTGCGCGAGATACTCAAGACGCCGAAGGCCGTCGAGTTGCAGGCAACGAGCGTCACCGAACTTCGTGGCGACCTCGACATCGACCGCTATCACATCATGATCCCCGGCCTCTTCGCCGTTCTCGGCGTGTTGGTCTGGATGCTCGGCGGCTTCTCCTCCGTCATCCGAGCGGTGGGCAAGATGCCGATCAGCGTCGCTCGCCGGATCCACGCGATCCCCCAGTGGACCGGTCTGGTCTTCGTCGCCGTCGCGTGCGTGATGTTGATCTTCCCGTGGTTGGTCAAGGTCGTGCCGGAGTTCGTGGAGCAGGGCACCGAGGTCGGACCGGGCGAAGACGCCACCGCCGGGTTCAACTGGTGGCCGACCGGTCTTCCACCGGTGGTTGCGTGGCCCGCTCTCGCGC
>JAJCXU010000071.1 GCA_029263275.1 Ilumatobacter sp. | reverse complement strand
TGGGCAGTGGGCACGTTGTTCGACGTCGAGCCGGGGTCGTGGCCGTGGCCAACGCTCATCGTGAACCTGCTGGGGTGCTTCGCGATCGGTCTTGCCGTCACGCGGATCGAACGTGGGTCACTGCGGTGGGATGCTGTCGTGACCGGCCTGCTGGGCGGCTTCACCACCATGTCGTCGTTCGCCGTCGAACTCAACGACTTCGTCGACCTCGACCAGAACGGCACGGCGGTGGCGTACGGCGCCGTCACGGTCGCGTGTGGCGCGGCCGCCGTGGCGCTCGCCCAGGCCATCGCCCCGTCCCGAGGCGCGGCCCGCGCGCTGATTGATCGGAATCCGCCGTCGTGACCCCCGCCATCTTCATCCTCGCCGCTGCACTCGGCGCAGTCGCACGCCTCGCCGTGGGGCTCCTGGTGTGCTCTTGGCAAGCATTGCTCGTCGTCAACACCGCGGGCGCCGCAGTGCTCGGTTACGTCGTCACCGCAGACTTGTCTCCCAACGTCGTGACGATCATCGGCGTCGGCTTCTGCGGCGCCCTCACCACCTACTCGTCCTTCGCGCTCGAAGCACGATCTCTCGGGTGGCGTTGGGGCACCGCCTATGCGGCGCTCACCATCGGCTGCGCGTGCGCGGCAGCGTCACTCGGCACGACGTTCGTCTAGCACCCCGTCCGTTGGCCTCGGGATGAACCCGGGCTGTCAGGCGGTTTCGAGGATGCGAACCGGCAGCACGCGTGGTCCGCGGATCTGACCGGCGCTCCAGGTCACGTCGCCGTCGAGTTCGAACTTGGGGAAGCGAGCGATGAATTCCTCGATCGCGACCCGCAGTTCGAGGCGCGCCAGGTTCGAGCCCAGGCAGCGGTGAATACCGAGACCGAAGGCAGCGTGACGATTCGACTCGCGATCGATGATGAACTGATCGGCGTCTTCGAACATGCGCGGATCGCGGTTTGCTGCGGGGAACGGCAGCAACACCCAGTCGTCCTTCTTCATCGGACAGCCGTGGAAGTCGACGTCCTTGGCGACGATGCGCGACATGGTGACCGGTGCGTACGCCCGCAGGAACTCTTCAACCGCAAAGGGCATGACCTCAGGGTCATCGCCGAGTCGTTCGAGATCGGCGGGGGTCTGAGCAAGGTGCCAGAGTGACGAGCCAATTGCCGACCAGGTCGTGTCGATGCCAGCGATGAGCAAGAGCACAATCGAACCGCGAGCGTGCTCAGGCGACAGCTTCTCGCCACCCATCTCCACATTGAGCAGGTAGCTCGTGAGGTCGTCGCGCGGGTTGTCGAGGTGGTCTTGCACTTGCTTGTCGAGGTACTCGTCGAGCTTCAAGAAGTTCTCGCGGCGGGTGCCGGGCTCGGCGTTGATCGTCTCGAGCGTGTTGTGCACGAACTCGCGGAACAGCGCCTCGTCCTCCTCGGGGAATCCGAGCATTCGGCCGATGACGTTGACGGGGATGTGCTGTGCGTACTGCACCGCAGCATCGATGGTGTCGCCAGGACCGACGTCGCCCATTTCGTCGAGCAGACGGCGGCACAGGATCTGCACCTCGGCCTCCCACGGCTCGATCTTCTTCGGTGCAAACGGCGGCAACAGCAGCCGGCGAGCCATGTTGTGGAACGGCGGATCACTGGAGATCGGGGGGACGACACCGATCGGTGCGGGAATCGCAGCGTCGCCGGGGCGCAGGTGCGCGACCACCACGCTGCGGCTCGAGAAGTTCTCGGTGTCGTAGGCGACGTCGTGCACGGCTTCGTGCGTGATCGGGGCCCACATCCCGCCGTATCGGTCAGAGTGAGCGACCGGACAGCCGCTCTCGCGCAGGTCCTTCCACACCTCTGGTGCGTTCGGGTTGTACTGCGGATCGGCGTGATCGAGGTCGGTGGCCCAGTCGGTCACCGGGCCATAGTCATCCGCGTTGTACGGAGTGCGCTCCCAGGCCAGCGCATTTTCTGGCGTGTCGGAAACTTCAAGAGGTTGGGTCGGGTCAATCGTGTCAGTCATGAGTCGCTCAATCTGAGATCGTGATTGCGTATTCCGGGCAGTTCGATGCAGCGAGGCGGGCCTTGCCCTCGAGATCGCTGGATACGTCGCCGTCGCCGATCAACACGGCTTGGCCGTAGTCGTCGACATCGAACAATTCGGGTGCCAACGCGTAGCAACGGTTATGGCCCTGGCATTTTTCTGCATCGAGATGAACACGCATGCTGGGACCATAGAGGCCAGAATCGGGCCGTGACCAGCTCCCCGGCAACTTTTTCGAACAGTGTTCCAATGCTGCTGCTGCCGCCATCGGAGGGAAAGGCTCCTGGCGGGGCCAGGACCAGGGCAAACGCGGGGTGGGACCCCGCCGATGGGTCGTTCGGCACACTGTCGCCGCAACGCACCGAATTGACCGCCCTGCTGGCCGAGGCGGGCGGCGGCTCCGAACAGCTCCTCGGCGTGAGCGGTGAACACCTCGCCCGCGCGCTCGCCGCGAACTCGACCTTGCTCGGGGCGCCGACACTGCCCGCGTGGCAGCGCTACACCGGCGTGGTGTGGGAGCACCTCGACCCCGCAACGCTCCCTGCCACAGCCCGACGCCGGATCGTCGTGGTGTCAGGGTTGCTCGGGCTGGTGCGCGCTGACGACCCGACACCCGACTACCGACTCAAGATGGGGGCGAACCCAGGTGTTGGCCGACTGTCGCGCTGGTGGCACGACGATCTCTCGGCCAAGCTCAACAGTGTCGCCCGCCGCAAGGTGGTCATCGATCTCCTCCCCCAGGAGCACCGTGCCGCATGGACTCCTGATTCCAAGATCGAGGGCGTTTCGGTGTCCCTGCTCGACCCGAGCGGCAAACCCGGCGGCCACTTCGCGAAGGCCGCGAAGGGCGAGCTGGCACGAGCGCTGCTCATCGAAGGCTTGCAGGCGCTCGACACCTGGAGACACGACCGATTCGAGCTGATCGTCACGCCGCTCTGAACGCCACGAGGCAACTCAGACCAAGCCAGCTGCCTCATCAATGTCGGTCCGTGTGAGCGTCAACAGTTCGTCGCGACCGAGGTCGACCACGCCGCCCCCGTCGAGGCGGAGCGCTTGACGGTTGACCGCCTGTTCGAACAGATTCCGCGCATACCGCGCGTTACCGAACCCATTCTGATGACGGGCCGCCCGAAAGATGTCGAGCAAGGCATCGTGAGCGTCGGGCGCAATGACGTACTCGGCGTCGGCGGCCGACTTCTCGATGATCGCCACCAGCTCAGCGTCGGTGTAGTCGTCGAAGGCGATCTCGCGGGAAAAGCGCGACCGCAGCCCCGGGTTGGACGCAAGGAACTGACCCATCAGCTGCGGGTAACCGGCCACGATGACCACGAGTCGACCGCGATGGTCTTCCATCCGCTTGATCAGTGTCTCGATCGCCTCACTGCCGAAATCGAGGCTCTTCGGTCCCGCCGGTGCGAGCGCGTACGCCTCGTCGATGAACAACACGCCGTCGAGTGCTCGACGAATGGCCCGGTTGGTCTTGAAGGCCGTGTGGCCGACGTATTGCCCGACGAGTTGGGCCCGATCGACTTCGACGAGATGACCCTTCTGGAGGTAACCGAGGGCGCCGTACATCTCGGCAACCAACCGAGCGACCGTGGTCTTGCCAGTTCCCGGGTTGCCGTAGAACACGAGGTGATGACTGGACGACACTTCGGCCAGGCCGTGCTTGCGGCGCTGTTGCTGGATACTGAGCGAGGCAATCAGCGTCGATACCTGCTCCTTGACCGAGTCGAGGCCGACGAGCGAATCGAGTTCGGCGCGCACTTCTTCCACGGTGCGACGCGGCTTCTGTCGACCCGGACCGAATTCGACTCCTCGCTCACCAAGCCGCCGCTCGGACTCGCTGATCAGCCGACCGACACCGTCACCGGCCTGTTTGATACGACGCGTTAGTCCGCGCGGTCCCCGTGCCATTGGCCAGACCGTACCGATCCAATCCCCGAGTCGTCACCACCAACCTCAACACGATCGCTCCAACTCGATAACTAGAGCCCCGTGCTCAATCAATCCCGACAACGCCGTCGATGGTGGCCGCATCGTCCAGATGGCGCAGAGCACCGACGAGCACCACCCACGCCACACACTGGATTCCTGCCGCAGCCAAGTTGGCGGTGCGAACACCCGCCGCTTCGGCGACGAAACCACCGAGCAGCGCCCCGATGGGCGCTGCGCCCATGCCGACCATGCGATACGACGCAACAACGCGGCCCAGCAGGTGCTCCGGCGTCGCGGCTTGGCGGATCGATTGGCCCGGCACGTTGAAGCAGACGACGGTGAAGCTCGCGACGAAGAACGACGCGGCCACCATCCACGGAGCCACCGCGACGGCATTCATCAGATACGACACGATCAAAACGACGGGGAGACTGGTGAGCACCGCGCGCCGACCGAACCGCTCGATGATGCGGGCAACCAGCAGCGAGCCCAACACGCCGCCCAGCGCACCGAGTCCGAGCAACAGACCAAACATCGCCTCGGTCGCTCCGAGCTCCTGAACGACCAGCACCACCAGCACACCAAAGGCCGTGTTCCCCGCGAGATTCGAGGTGGCAACCGCGATCATCATGCCGCGCAGCAGGCGGTGGCGGAAGAGAAACCGCATGCCACTGGCGATGTCTGAGCGGACGGTCGTCGATGTGTCACGACCGCCTTGCAACGGCCTCCGAATCGTCGCCAGCAACCCGGCGCCAACGACGAAGGTCGCGGCGTCGATGACAAAAGGAAGCGACGTCGCGAGGCTGAACAGCACCGCGCCAAGAGCGACCCCGACCACGTCGTTCAGCACGGTGATCGCCGTGATCAAGCGGCTGTTCGCTTGATCGAGCTGATCGGGTCGGACCAACTGCGGAACGGCAGCCTGCGAGGACGAGTCCACGATCACCTCACCGCTCCCCAGCACAAAGGCGACGATGACGACCCACCAGATCGTCGCCGAGTCCGTGGCCAGGAGCGCAACCAGCAGCGACACAGCGACAGCTCGACCGAGCTGGCCTGCGATCATCAGCCGGCGCCGGTCGCCGCGGTCCACGACCGCTCCACCGAGCGGGCCGAGCAGCAGCCACGGCAACATGGTCGATGCGCTGACCAGGCCGACCAGGCGAGCGTCGTCTGTCAAGGTGATTGCGAGCAGCGGCAGCGCCCCGAGACGGATGCCGTCACCGAGGTTCGACGACGCAGCAGCAACCAGGAACCGTCGGAATTCTCCGCCGAGCGGCTCTTGGTGCTTCATGTGGGCGAGCCTGGCCGTGCGAACCGGACGACGCTCGTCATCGGCCCGCGTCGCTCGCGAGCAACTCCATGAGCAGTCCGTCGGCCCAGGTCCCGTCGGAGCGTCGCTCGTAACTCCTCATCACGCCGACCTCGCGAAAGCCGACCCGCCGGTAACACTCGATCGCCCCGCCGTTCGCGGCTGCCGGGTCGATGGTGAGTCGATGGTGACCGACATCGTCGAAGAGATGCGCGACCACGGTGCGAATCGCGTCGGTTGCGACTCCTCGACGATGAACAGCCGGGTCGACGTAGATGTCGATCGAGGCGTGGCGGTAGTCGGGATCGCGGTGCTCGTCGTACTGGATGAGTCCGACCACTCGGTCGTCGAGCTCGATGGTGAGTCGGCGCGTCTCGTCGTCGGCGAGG
>JAJCXU010000070.1 GCA_029263275.1 Ilumatobacter sp. | reverse complement strand
CCCAGAATCTGACTGATGGTGATGACACCGGTGCCGCCGATACCGGTGAGACGGACGGTGAAATGCTCTGGGTCAACGAGCGGGGCGCTGGGCTCGTCGACGTCCGTCGGGGGCGTCGGGAGGGAGCGAGTGACCGTTCGTGATCCGGCCTCATCGACCGAGACGGTCGCGAACGATGGGCAGTCGCCCTGCATGCACGACAGGTCGAAGTTGCAGCTGGTCTGGTGAATCCGAGTCTTGCGTCCGTAGGGCGTGTCGGTTGGTTGTACCGACAGGCAGTTGCTCACGTCGCCGCAATCGCCGCAACCCTCGCAAACGCGCTCGTTGATGACGACGCGGAATCCGGGCTTGGTCACCGTGCCGCGCGACCGCCCGCGTCGCTGCTCGGCGGCGCACGCTTGATCGTGGATGAGCACGGTGACGCCGCTCACCGCGGCGAGCACCTCCTGCGCCTCTCCGAGCCGGCTTCGATCCCACAGCTTGACCCCTGACGGGAAATCGGACGCGTTGTGGCGGCCAGGGTCGTCGCTGGTGACGATGATCTGCTTCACGCCTTCGACGTGGAGGAGCTGCGCGACGTCGGGGACCGACATCTGACCCTCGGGGTCTTGCCCGCCCGTCATAGCGACGGTGCCGTTGTAGAGCAGCTTGTAGGTGATGTCGACGTTGGCCGCGATGGCGGCGCGAACTGCAAGCGACCCCGAGTGAAAGAAGGTGCCGTCGCCGAGGTTCTGAATGAGATGGTCGCGCTCGATGAACGGGGAGATCCCGATCCACTGCGCGCCTTCACCGCCCATCTGCGTCAAGCCCACGATGTCGCCAACCCGCTCTGGATCCATGAACGCCACCATCGCGTGGCAGCCAATGCCGCCGCCGACCAACGTGCCCGGCTCGGCGCGCGTGCTCGCGTTGTGGGGGCAGCCGGAGCAGAAGAATGGCGTGCGGTTGACCGAGAGCGGGATCAGTTCTCGCTTGGGCGGGATGATCTCGTCGAGCGGGCGCATTCGTTCGCCGAGGCGGGCCGACAGACGTTGATGCAACGGGGCGAGCAGCTTGTCGACGTCGAGCGTGCCGAATCCGTTGAAGAGGACCGCGCCGTTTTCGTCGCGGCGACCGATCACCCGCGGCCCGACGCGGCCGGACCGGAGCGAGCCGTCATAGAGGGCGCTCTTGATCAAACCTTCCAGCGTCGGGTTCTTCTCTTCGACCACGAGGACCTCGTCGAGGCCGTCGGCGAAGCCGCGGACTTGCTCCGGATCGAGTGGGACCGGCATCAGTAGTTGGAACAGTCGGATGCCGGCGGATCGAAGTGCCTCCTCGGTGCCGAAGCCGAGGACGGTCAACGCATCACGCACCTCGTGGTAGGTGCTGCCGCATGCAGCGATACCGACCCAGTCGTCGGCACTGTGCACGCTCACCGTGTTGAGGCGGTTGTCGACGCCGTACTGACGGGCGAGTTGTGTCCGTACCTGCTGGAACTCGATCTCCATGTCGAGCGTGTAGGGCGTGAGAAGGCGTCCGTTCGGGGTTGGGACGAACGGAACACCGTTGACATTGACCACCGGGGCGGTCGGGCGTATTCGGTCGGGGTCGACGTCGATCGTGCCCGTCCCGTCGGCGACCGCGGTGACCAGCTTGAGGCCGGCCCACAATCCGCAGGAACGCGAGAGCGCAACGGCGTGGCGGCTCAGGTCGAGTGCCTCCTGGACATCGCCCGGGAAGAGAATCGGCATGTGCAGGTCGACCATGGTGGCGTCGCTCGACGACGGCACGGTTGACGACTTGGCGGCAGGGTCATCACCGACCACGGCCACGACCCCGCCGTGTTGAGACGTGCCGGCAAATACCGCGTGGCGGATGGCGTCGCTGCTCCGGTCGAAGCCTGGCCCCTTGCCGTACCAAATGCCCACGACACCGTCGTATTTCGCGTCGTCGAGCGTCATGGCGAGTTGACAGCCCATGACTGACGTCGCGGCGAGCTCCTCGTTGACGCCGGGCTGGATGACGATCGGCAGGTCGGCGACCGAGGCGTGGGCGCGCCTCAGTTCCTCAGTGAACGTGCCGACGGGCGAGCCTTGATAGCCAGACGCGAATGCTGCGGTGGTCAGACCCAGGCGCCGGTCGATCCGAAGCTGGTCGACCGGAAGCCGTGCGACCGCCTGCACGCCGGAGAGGAAGACGCGACCGGACTCGAGCCGGAACTTGTCGGCGAGCTGATAGTCGGCCATCCGCTGCGTCGTTGCGCTGGAATCTCGCTGAGTCGCCATCCACCTGTTGTATCGCGTGTTGGTGCACGGGTCGAGGGGACCGGCCATTCCGCCTGGTGGTCGGTGTGCCCCGCTGAGGGTTGACGGGTTCGGCATTGTGTGCGACCTGCCGGCGCCCGTCGTGTAATCGATTGCGGTCTGGCTGCGTCGTAGAGGGAAAGACCCCCGATGGAGGACCCAATGCAACCACCCACATTCCTGACCCTCACACAGCGGCAGGTGCCACGCCGCCGTCTCGCGATTCGCGCAACGTCGGTACTCGCCGTCGGCGCTGCGCTGGCACTGGCGGTGCCGGCGACCGCTGGAGCGGCACCATCGAGTGCCCGTCAACTCGAACGATTGGCTGTTGACGGCGTGCCGTACGAGCCGAGCGTCGAGCCGCTCCGCCTGGATTGCACGGCTGCGGCCTCGACCGAGACGGCAGGGGTTCGCTGCAACTGGTCGATTCCGACGTCGGATGGTGTCGTCGGTGTTCGTCTGGTGCGAGTTGCTGTTGGTGCAGGTACGCCGCGAGCAACGGTGTTCCGCACCGAGGACCTCGACGTCAACAGCTTCGCCGACACTGCAGTGCGGCCAGGAGCGAGGTACGCCTACGCCGTGCAGGGCCTCAGCGCCGTCGGGCGCGTTCTGGCAAGCAGCAGGACCGAACATGTCGTGGTGCCCCAGCTCGAGGCACCCGCTGTCGAGGGGCTGCGGCTGGAGTGCGCTGCTGCAGACACGGCACCCGGCGAACGCGGTCGAGTCGCGTGCGAATGGTCGCTCCCCGCAGATGCCACACCGCGGGTCATCACGCTCTGGCGCTCCGTCGATGGTGCGGAGCGCGAGCGGGTTGCGTCGTTCACGACACCGTTCGCCACCTCGTACCGTGATGGCGTGCCTGCCGGAACGAGTCGAGTGGTGTACGCCGTGATCGGCACCGACGGCGACGGCGAGATCGTGGCCCGTTCACGTGCCGAGGCGGTCACGTTCCGGACTGGCGACGGCCCACAGCGCACGACGCTGGCCGAGGCCGTCGCGCCAACGACCGAGGCGCCAGTCCCCGCGCCGGAGCCTGGTGTTGCCGTCAGTCCGTCGTCGGTGCCGCTGCCGAAGATCACGGTGCCGCCAACGACGATCACGGCGACGGTTGTCGCGACCACCGTGCCGCCGGCCCGCACTGTTGCCGAGTCAGAGCGCGAGCGGTCGCGGCGAGGAGATGACGGCTGAGTCAACGAGGCGTCGGCGCTGATGCGTCGCTCACCGCTCGAGCGGATGAGTCCACCCGCGTCGGCGACGAGCCTGCCGACCGGGTGCTCGTCTGCCGCGCCCTCGATGGCGAGACGGCGGCCTTCGGGTTGCTGTTCCGGCGTCATGGGCCAGGGGTGCATGCGTTCGCACAGCGTCGGACCAGATCTGTCGATCTGGCCGACGACATCGTGTCGGCGGCGTTCGAGAAGGGCTGGCGCGGACTTGATCAACTCGGGGCTGCTGCGGGTGACCGCTTTCGTCCCTGGGTCTTCCGAATTGCGGCAAACGAGATGGCGAGCATGATGCGGTCGAGTGCCAGCCGCCGCGACCGCGAGCATCTCGCCGCCATTCGGGGTGAGTTGGCGACCGACGGCACGGACGGTGCAGCAAGGTCAGCCGATACCGAATCGATCATCGATCGTCTCGACCGATCTGCCTCGGTGTCAGCGGTTCTCGACGCGCTCGGTGGCTTGAGTGTTCGTCACCAGGAAGTGATTGCCCTGCGATATCTCGCAGACTTCTCGCCCGGTGAGACGGCGGCGGCGTTGGGTGTGAGCCGGGGCAACGTCGCGGTGCTCCTGCACCGAGCTGTGCGCGCTCTGCGTACCGAACTGCGCACCGAGCTGGAGGAAACGTCGTGAGCGAACCAACCCCCGAACCGACGCCGAAGCTGAGCGACGTGCGTCGGGCGCTCGAAGTTGCAGCTCAGGTGCCGACCGAATCGATCGACATGCGGCTCGATGAGCTCGAGGCTCGCCTGATGAGCGCAATCGATGACGACAGCGATCGTCGTGGAGCGGTCATCATGCCGATCGAGGCGGCCCGGCGCACGCGCCGATCGAGGCGAGTGCTCGGTGCCGTGGCGAGCGCGGCGTGCATTCTCGGGATCGTCGTGGTCTCACTGGCCTGGTTCGGGGATGCTGATTCCGACGTCGTGATCTCCTCGGCCGACGGCGTGTCCGTCGTCCTTCCCGATGGATCCGTGGTCGCCGGAGCGGAAGGGCTCGAACTCCCCGACGGTTCGCTGCTTGATGTCGATGGATCGCTTGTTGTCGACGGTCAGGCGTTCGGCCCGGGGGACTACATCGTCGGGCCGGATGGCATTGTGTCTGCACCGAACACACCCGGTCCCGGCCTCGTCGACTCGACGACGACGACCGCTCCCACGACCACGACAGCGGTGTCAGCCGGTGATGGCGCGCCGGTGAGCACGGCGGTGCCCGAGAACACCGTCGATGAACCCTCCGATCCAGCGGTGACCACGCGCCCGCCAGCGCCGTCCTCGACGCGCCCACCGGTAACGCGGCCGCCGGCGACCAGCCCGCCACCGACCCGCCCGCCTGCGTCGACCGTGCCGACTCGGCCAACGACCGCTGTGTCGCGCCCGACCACTACCTTGTCGCGCCCCACAACGACGACGATCGCCACCACGGTGCCCGCCCGCGGCGAGCCGTCGGACGGTGATGCAGGTGCGAGAACCCGTGGCGACTGAGCGGGAGAGTGCCATGGCGACTGAACGAGCGAGGGACGTCGACCGACTCGTGGCATCATGAGGGAATGATCACTGTGGTGGGCGAAGCGCTCGTCGATCTCGTCATCGATTCCGACGGCGCGGTGGTCGCCGCGTTGGGCGGAGCCCCGTACAACACCGCGATTGCGGCGGCGCGCCTCGGTGCCGACGTGGAGTTCGCTGGCACGCTGTCGGTTGACCGGTTCGGCGGGCTGCTCGCGGCGCGTCTTGAGGCCGACGGCGTCGC
>JAJCXU010000069.1 GCA_029263275.1 Ilumatobacter sp. | reverse complement strand
CGAGCTCGCCGACAGCCTCGGCGTCAACGTCCACACTCTGCTGCGCGCGTACAGCGCACTGCGCGATGAGGGCCTGCTCGAGGTCCGACGCGGACGCGGCACCATCGTCACCGGCCAGGCGCCACTGCAAGCCCAATTCGTTGCCCGAGCCCGCGAACTCGTCGCCGAAGCGCGTCGCGCCGGCTTGAGCGATCAAGAAATTCGCCACACATTGGAGACACAACTGTGAATGAAGAACCGCTACTCCCCCGAGTGACAACCCGTCACGACGTCACTGCTCGAATCGGGCTCGGCGTTGGCGTGCCGATGCTCCTCATCGTGCTTGCCTATGTCCCGTTCCTTCTCGTCCAATCGGAGCTCGGCGACCGCGTCGCGAGCCACTTCGACAGCTCAGGAACTCCCGACGGATCGATGAGCGTCACCGCACTCCTCCTCGTCACCAGCGCACTCATCACCGTCGGCGCTGGACTCTGCATCGGCACCGCGATACGTCGCCCCACCACGGGAAGCCTCGCGGCAACCGCGGCATTCTCAGGTGGCTTCGTCGGGGCGCTCGGCGCCGCGATGTTGGCATCGACAGCCGTGACCCAACGCGGACTCGACGACTGGAGAGATGCCGGTGGTGTCGGGTGGACTCTGCTCTTCGGAATCGTCGGCTCGACCGCGGTGGGCGCGCTCAGCGCTTGGCTCACAATGCACATCAACAGTCGCAACGTGGCGGCGCCGAGTGTGGTGGACGTACCGATACTCGACCTCGCCCCCGGAGAGTCAGCTGTGTGGTTGGCAAGTCTGCGCAGTCGGCTGATGCTGCTCCTCGGCGTCGTCGCCGCAGCCGGCGGTCTTGCCCTGCTCGCCCTGTCCAGTTGGATCGGCGGCGCTGCGCTGCTTTGCGCGAGCATCCCACTCACCGCCCTGTCGACCCTGAACGTTCGCGTCGACCGAACCGGGCTCCGCATCAAATACGGCTGGCTCCCGCGTCCGACCACCCACATCGAGGTGGCGGACATCGAGACCGCTCAGGTCATCGATGTTCGACCCAGCGAATGGGGAGGCCTGGGCTACCGAGGCAGCCTGAAGCTCATGCGTCGAGCAGCAGTAGTGCATCGAGCCGGACCCGGAATCCGACTCGATCTCACCAACGGCAACGTCTTCGTCGTCACGATTGACGACGCTGAAACCGGCGTTGCGCTGCTGAATGCGTTGATCCAGCGACGTGCTGAGGTCAGTCAGCCGCTTCGGTGATCGCGACGCTCTGGATGACAACATCGGTCTTCGGCTTGTCGCCGCCACCGGTCGGCACGTTCTGCATGGTGTCGACGATGTCGAGACCCTTCACGACCTGACCGAACAGGCTGTACTGCGGGGGCAGACCGACGCCCGACGGGCCGGACACGATGAAGAACTGTGAGCCGTTGGTGTTCGGTCCGGCATTCGCCATGGCGAGTGAGCCGACTTGGTATTCACGCGGCTTGGGCAGTTCGTCTTCGAACTTGTAGCCGGGGCCACCGCGGCCGGTGCCGGTCGGGTCGCCGCCCTGGCACATGAAGCCATTGATGATGCGGTGGAAGATGACACCGTCGTAGTAGTGGTTGAGTGCGAGGAACACGAAGTTGTTGACCGTCTTCGGTGCCTTGATCGCGTCGAGCGCGATCACGATCTCGCCGAGCGACGTGGTCATCGTGGCCGTGTAGCGCTTGGCCGGGTCGATGCCCATCTCGGGCGCAGCGGGGAAGTCCTGCTGCTGGGGTGCGGAACCGTCAAAGGGAGGAAAAGCCATGACGCCGGACTCTATCGGTCGACGCGGGGCAGTCTCGGTCCGTTCAGGGGTGGATTGCAGGCCGAACGGGACACAGACGCGAGCAGCGATAGGCCGGCGGCACCGAGAATCAGGGCGCGGCGTCCTGTCGCGGCTGGCCACCGACCGCGTGGTGAAGAATCCGGAGCAGCTCGACGAGGCGTTCACGGTCGGCCTGCTCGAGCGGGGCAAGGATCGCGAGTTCATTGTCAGCGTGATCAACCAGCGCAGCATCGAGCTTCTTTCGGCCCGCCTTCGTGATGGTGACGAGGACCTGGCGCCCGTCGGTGGGGCTCTTGGCTCGCTGCACGAAACCGCGTTGTTCCAATCGATCGATCCGGTTGGTCATGGCGCCCGACGTGATCATCATCGAGTCGAGCAGTTCGCCGGGAGTGAGTTGATACGGGCTGCCGTTGCGAACCAGCGTGGCGAGGACGTCGAACTCCCAGTTCTCGAGATCATGCTCGGCGAACACGGAATTGACGCGCGGCCGGATCATCTTCTCGAGTCGGGCGAGACGCCCGATGATCGCCATCCCCGAGACATCGACGTCGGGCCGCTCCCGGTGCCATTGCTCGACGATCTCGTCGACCTGATCGGGCTCGAAACCGGGACCGGGCTGCTTGTTCGACATCGCCACATTATCTCTTGATGTGAAGAGATATGCAAGGTAGAGTTCTCTTCATGTCAAGAGATAATGCCGTTGAGCGTCGCTCCACCATTGGAGTGCGACCGTGAGCCCCGCCGCCACGACACCGTCGACAGGTGTGACAACGGCACGCACCGCACTGACCCCGGCGGTGTGGGGCACCACCTACATCGTCGCCACGGAGCTCTTGCCGGACGGACGCCCGATGCTCGCCGCCGTCGTTCGAGCCTTGCCCGTCGGCCTCGCGTTCATCCTGTGGCGACGCACACTCCCGACGGGTGCCTGGTGGTGGCGCGCTGCCGTCCTCGGCTTGCTGAACATCGGAGCGTTCTTTGCGCTGTTGTTCGTCGCAGCGTTCCGCCTCCCCGGTGGAGTCGCTGCGACCGCCGGCGCCATCCAACCGCTCGTCGCCGCAGGAATCGCCGCCCTGGTCATCGGCGAGGCATTCACGCGACGGACGGCCGTCGCTGGAACCGTCGGGATCGCCGGGGTCGCCATGCTCGTTCTGGGACCAGACGCCGCACTCGACCCGATCGGCATCCTCGCCGCCATCGCCGGCACCGTCTGCATGGCCACGGGCGTTGTCCTCACGAAACACTGGGGCCGACCCGTCGATCTGATCACGTTCACGGGCTGGCAGCTCACCGCTGGTGGACTCATGCTCCTGCCGGTCCTCGCACTGACCGAAGGGCTGCCGAACGAGATCACGGGTGCCAACATCGCGGGCTTCATCTGGCTCGCCACCATGGGCACCGGGCTCGCATACGCCAACTGGTTCCGAGGGATTCAACAACTGCCGATTGCCATCGTCAGCTTCCTCGCGCTCCTCAGCCCGCTCGTCGCCACGGTCGCCGGCTGGGCGATCCTCGACCAGAACCTCTCCCCCATTCAGCTCATCGGCGCCTCACTCGTCATCGCTGCGGTCATCGCGCCGCACCTTCCGACAGTCCGCAATCGGACGACGGCAAACCTCATCGTTGAACGAGCCGCGTGAGGCTCGGCACAATCTGGGGCTCGGCTTGGGCGCGGCTAGCTTGGAGCGCGTGAACGAATCTCCCGAGTCAAGTGCGTCGAGCTCTGACCTCGCACCTCCCACCGCTGCAACTGCCGTCGATGAGCCCATCGACAGCACCACGTCAGATGATCTCGATGCCGATGATCAGGCCAACAGCGACGGCAACACAACCGAAGACGACGCGGTCGCGATCGACCTCGATGCGATCGAACGAGACCTGACCGACGTCCAGGCCGCACTCGACCGGCTCAACGAGGGGAGTTACTGGACCGACGAAGTCACGGGCGAACCCATTGGTGACGACGTACTTGCAGCCCATCCCACGGCTCGCACCGCGACTCCCACGCTCAGCTGAAGGATTTGGGCTGATGCAGAAGAAGGGCGTCGCGACGCTCGCAGGCCTGCTTGCATTGGCAACCGGGCTCGCCACCGCCGCACAGAAAACGGCCAAGCGTGCCAGCGACTCGCCGCTCACCAGCCGCTTCGCACGCTCAGCCAAGATCTGGAAGATGTCGGCGCGCAACTCCACGCGGTTTGCCGTGTCGAAGATGCGCGGCATCGCCAGTGACCAGGAGCGACGGGCCGCACTCGATGAGCAGTTCGCCATCAGAACCGCCGAAGACGTCGCCAAGGAACTCGGCGAGATGAAGGGCGTGCTGATGAAGGCGGGCCAACTGATCTCGTTCATCTTCGAAGCACTGCCTGACGAAGCCCAAGAAGCCTTGGCCACGTTGCAGGCAGATGCCGCTCCGATGGCACCGAGCCTCGCTGCAAGCGTTGTCGAGGGGGACCTCGGCCGCCAGCCCGAACGCATCTTCCGCGAGTGGACCGATCTCCCCGTGGCTGCGGCGTCGATCGGCCAGGTCCATCGCGCCGTCACGCCGGACGAGCGTGTGGTTGCCGTCAAAGTGCAGTACCCCGGTGTGCACGAAGCCATCGAGAGCGACCTCGACGCCGCCGAAGTCATGTACGCCATGTTCTCGGCGATGATGTTGAAGGGCCTCGACGTCAACGCCTTGGTCGACGAACTGCGCGGTCGCATGCGCGAAGAACTCGACTACGAACTCGAAGCAGCCAACGTCAGCGAGTTCGAGCAGCGATTTGCGGGCCATCCGTGGGTGCGCATCCCCAAGCTCGTCCCCGAATACTCGACGGAGCGTCTCCTCACAACGGAATGGGTCGAGGGGCTCACGTTCGACGAGTTCCGCAAGACGGAGACGGCTGAGACCAAGCAGCGTGCGGCCGAAGTGCTGTGGCGCTTCGCCCAACGGGCCATCCACCACTACGGAATCTTCAACGGCGACCCGCACCCGGGCAACTACAAGTTCCACCACGACGGCAGCATCACGTTCCTCGACTATGGCCTGGTGAAGCGCTGGTCGCCTGGCGAGTGGGAGGGCCTCAAGCCCACCATGGACGCGATCATCGTCGACCGCGACCCCGAACTCCTCGTGCGCGAGATGGAGAAGTCCGGCTTCT
>JAJCXU010000068.1 GCA_029263275.1 Ilumatobacter sp. | reverse complement strand
GATTCGAGTAACGAGTTCGAGTCCGTCTTCGCCGACGAGCAGCGATCGGTCTGGCCGACACTCGCTGCCGGACTGCTCCTCCTCACCGGCCTCGCCGAAACCGCCCGCCGACTGCGCCGCCGACGCATGGCAAACGTGCCGGTCGGCGAACGACCCGTCGAACCGCCGTCCGTCGCAGCAGGCACGGAACTCGCCATCACCCAGCGCGAGGACGCCGACCGTCTCTCCACGCTGCGGACTCTGCTCCGGCAGTTCACGCCATACGCACGCCAGTACGCCGAACCACCACCGGTACGGGCTGTTCAACTCGGCACCGACCGCCTCGAACTCCTCTTCACCCAACCCGCCCCGTCACCGCCGAGCGGATGGTCGAGTGTCGACGGCGGCCGGTCGTGGACACATCGGTTTGAAGACGACGCCACGGAAACATCGCGCCAACTCCTCACGCCGGCACTCGTGACCATCGGTACTCGCAACGACGACGACGGCCACGAAGTGCTGCTCGACCTCGAAACAGCGGCGCGTGTAGCGATCGAAGGTGACCGAGAAGCAGCGCTCGGACTGGCCCGATCGATGGTGCTCGAACTCGCCACCCGACCACTCGGTGTCCCCATCGATGTCTGCCTCGTCGGGCTCCACGTTGACTCCACCGACCTGTGCGACCGGGTCTGGACGAACACGTCCGTCGAACGCTCGATCTCGGCCGCTCGACAGATGCTCGCACTCCACGGAACTGGCGACGCCGACACGATCACTGCCGCACGCGCTCGACTCGACGAAGACGACGGCGACCACGACCCCCAGATCTTCATCGTCGATTGCGCAGCACTCAGCACCACCGAGCGGACGTTGCTCGAAGAACTCATGAAGCTCTGCCAACCATCGTCCGGCAACGCTGTGGTGCTGATCGGAGAACACGCCGACGCCATCGAGCGGATCACCGTCGATGGAGAGACCGGATGCTGGGAACAGGTCGAACTTCGAGTCCCCAACGTCACCCTCGAAGCTGCCGCCCAAGCGGCGGTAATGCTCGACTCGGCCGCCCAAGGACCCACCGAACCACTACCTCGAACAACCAGGACTGACGCGAGTTCGAACGGTCATGCACCTACCTCCGGGCTGGAGTCGCCCACTCACGTTGATGCCACCGCCGCGATTCCCGGACCGGAACTCGAGCAAGAGGAACCAATCGACGACGAGCAATACGAACCGCCGCCCTACGAGGTACTCATCAAGGTCATGGGCACCGTCGAGGTCGACGGCGGCGATCGAAAGTTCAGCTCCCAAGAAGTCGAGATGCTCGCGCTGTTCACTTGCCTACGGCACCGGTCGATGCTCACCAAAGACCTCGTCCAAACGAACGTCGGCGACGAGATCAGCGACCGCACCGCCGGCAACCGAGTCTCCGGACTCCGACGCACGCTCGGCGCCGGACCAGACGGCAATGACCTGCTCTCGAAGGCCCAGGCCGGCCGCTACTCAAACGGCGCCATGCAACTCAGCCATCTCGTACTCACCGACTACGACCTCCTCCGCCACCGCTACGACGCATCACTCGACCTGACCTCCTTCGACGCGATCAACGTCCTCCGAAACGGTCTGCCGTTGCTTCGTGGCCCGCTGTTCAGGGTTCGATCCGGATACCGATGGGTCAGCCCAGAAGGGATCACCAGCCAGTTGCAGAGCGGCGTGATCGACTACGCCGCACGACTGATGGAACTCGCCATGGAAATCGACGACATCGCTCTCGTCCTCAAAGCCACGAGCATCGCCGGCTGCGTGCTCGACGACCCGATGGTCGAACTCCCGATCCGCAACGTCGAGAAGCACTACGCCGACGCCACCGGTAGCCCCGAACTCGCCCAATCCGTCCTCGCTGCCAAGCACCGGTTCATGGAATACGTCAACACCGAAGACGCACTGGCGGAGGGATAGCCCAACCCACACTTGCGGGACGCCGCCGGATCGTCTATCGGACCGAGACGACCAGAGAATTGTCGAGCACCTTGAAGTAGTGAAGCCGGATCACAGTCGTCCGAGGCGAGGTACGAGACGACCGGCTTGAGATGCGTACGAGCGGTACTCGTCGCCGTGGAGGCGACCGAGATGAGGCTCTTCGACGAAACGGACTTGGAGTTCGATTGCGACAACGAGGAAGATCGTCGCAGCAATCGACACAGGGTTCGGCACCATCATCGCAAGGCCGATCGCTGCGACGATCATGGCTGTGAAGATGGGGTTTCGTATCGCACGGTACGCACCGTGGGTGACGAGTCCGGTCTGTTCGTCGGTGTCCACCCCGATGCGCCACTCCGATCCCATGTTCAGTTGCGCCAGGAACGTTGCCATGATGCCGATGGCTGCAACGATGACACCGAGACCTCGGAGCCATGAGTGGGTCGTCATTGGCTCGTATCGGGCGATCTCCGCGACCGGTGCGGCGAACCCGGTGACCAGCGCAAGCGCAAAGATCCATCCGGCCCACCACTCAATCGACCCTGCGGCGGCCCGCAAACCGCCGGCACGGATGCCGCTGTCGCCGGTGGAACGCTTCTGAATGATCGATCGGGCGACGAACGCAACGAAGAACCACACGATGAACATGCTCAGCGCCGCGACCGCCATCACACACCGGCTCCCGAGTTCGTGGATGATTGCTGGACGGTCCCTGCGGCGAGGTAGATGACACCGGCGTGGCTTTCGACATACACGGAGTCGGTCGTGCTGGCGGCGATGGCTTCCCAGGGTCGGTGGTTCCGATAGGCGTCGCTGACCCCGAAGATCCGGACGACTTGCGTACCGAGCCGGATCAGCCATTCGGGCCAACGGGCCGGGTTACGCATTCCGGTTGTTGCGATTCGCCCGCCGTCGACGATCTCCGTGCCGAGGCGGTGGATGATGTCGGCGTAGTCAGGCCGCATCTCCATTGCGAACGTCGAGATGATCGCTTTTGTTTCGGGAGGTGGCTGATAGGTCGAGAGATCGGCCTCGACGAGTTCGATGTTGCGACTCGACCGTTCGCTGATTCGCTGGCCGGCTTGTTCGAGCATGCCGGGCGAAATGTCGACACCGATGACCCGTCCGCCCGGTCCGACGGCGTCGGCAAGGAGCGGCAGGTTCCAGCCGGTGCCAGTCCCGAGGTCGACGACGGTGTCGCCCGGTTCTATGCGGAGCTCGATGATCGCCCGTTCGGAGAGGTGTCGGGCGCGGACTGCGTTGTACGGCCATGCGGCAAGGTCGTAGATCGGTGCGATCCGGTCGTACAGCCTGCGAACTTCCGAAACGTGGAGGACGTCGTCATCGTCGGTGCGCACCGAGCTTCGACGCCTCACCAAGACCGCAGTGATTCCGGCGGCTGCGAGCCCGAGCGTGACTGTCCGACGAAGTGATCGCGACGTCTCGTTCATATTGCTTTCTGTCCCCCGCTGTAGGCGATAGCTGAGTCGACCGCCGGCGGGAGCAGTCGGATTCGGGTCCTTCCGGAGCCTTCAGTTCGGATGGTGAGATCGTTGCGGCGCACGAACATCGTCAGTCGTCTCCGACGGTGTGGGCGAGGTGCTCGCGTGACAGATCGAGCAGCATGCGGACGTGGGCGTCATCGAGGCGGTAGAACACGTTGCGACCGTCACGCCGATTCCGGACCGCCCCCGCGCTTCTCAGGAGTCGCATGGCCTGAGACACCTTCGTCTCATTCGTGTCGACAACGGCTGCGATGTCACACACGCACAGCTCGCCGGCCTCCAAGAGCGCATACAGGATGCGAACACGTGTGGGGTCTCCCAACAACCGGAACATTTCGGCGAGGTCGACGGCCTCGTCGAGACTGACGAGACTGGCTGCAACGGACTCGACTCGGCCCTCGTCGATCCGGGTCTCGACACATCGATCAATTCCAGTTACCGGAGAAACCTGCACAGACGTGAAGATATACTCATCGGCGTGATGACGCAACCCACGAGCACAGCCTTCTTGGCTCGCCCACCCTCGTCCCGCTCGACTCCATCGTGAATCTGTTGGCCCATGCAGGCGCCGGTCTCATCAACACCTGGGGGTTCGCGTACGTCGGGGGAATCATCGGTCTGTTCAGCGTCTCGCTGCTCTATGTGAAGGGCAAGGTCGCCGAACGGTCGAGCCTCGCGGGGCAGCCGTCGAAGCGGTCCGGTCTTGCTGCGCTCGGCCCGGGTGTGATCGTCGTCGGGGGAGTGTGTGGCGTCTCGTTCGGGCTCGGCACCGGGAGTCTTCTCGAGCGCCAGTTCTTTGGCGACGTCGAAGTGAGCAGTGTGGTCGAGCGTCTGTGCGAGACCTCCTACGACCCCCTCGTCGTCGACCAGGCGCTCCACGACGACATCGGACACGTTGCCGACGATCTTGACGCAGCGACCGCTCGAGGTGTGCACCGTGAGCTGCACGACGGAAACCTGCAGGCTGAGGAGCGCAACCTGCTCGTCGATCGTCTCGTCAGCGAACTCACCGCTGCCGACGGGAACCAGATTGCCTCCTGCGAGGCGTTCTCGGTCAGCCGAACAGGTGACCAATCGTGATCGCAACGGCTGGGCGAGTTGGGTCGACCGTAAAGGCTCAGCGGTCGTGTTGAG
>JAJCXU010000067.1 GCA_029263275.1 Ilumatobacter sp. | reverse complement strand
TGCAGATGATTCTGAAGGAACAGGTCGACATCTACGAGATCAACCTGTCGACCATCGTCGACGCCTATCTCGTCGAGCTGGAGAAGCTGGCCGAACTCGACCTCGACATCGCCACGAGCTTCTTGCTGATCGCTGCAACCTTGGTTGACCTCAAAGCCCGCCGACTGTTGCCGAACACCAGTGACATCGATCTCGACGACGAGCTGGCCTTGTGGGAAGAGCGCGACATGCTGCTCGCCCGCCTGCTCGAAGCCAAGACCTTCAAAGACGTCGCTGGGGTGTTTGCCCGGCTCGCTGACGAGGCCGACAAGACCTTCCCCCGAGTGGTCGGACCCGACGAGCGCTTCAACGCCGTGCTTCCCGACATGCTCGAAGGCACCAGCCTGAAACGATTCCAGAACGCGGCGATCAAAGCTCTGACTCCACGGCCCAAGCCAGTGGTCGACCTGTTCCACGTCGACCCGATCAAGGTCACCGTTGCTGATGCCGTCGCAGAGCTGCTCGATGAGTTGCCCCGAGTCGGCAAGATCTCGTTTCGTCGACTCACCTCACAGTTCGCTGACCGCATCGACGTCATCGTGCGATTTCTCGCGCTCCTCGAACTCTTCAAGCAGGGGGCTGTCGAACTCGAACAACCCGAACGTTTCGGAGACATCGACGTCGTCTGGACGGTCGATGACGACTTCGACACCGACTCCATCCTGATCGACGCCTACGAAGGCTGACACGACTGACATGACTGACTTTCCGCCACCAGATACTGCCGACGCGCCCGAATCGGATCACCCGTTCGAGCCGATCAGTGACCAGGTCGAAGCGTTCAAACGCGCCATCGAGGCCATTGTGCTCGTCGCCCACGATCCCGTGCCTGCGGATCTGTTGGCCCAGCTGCTCGAACAACCGACCACCTTGATCGACACCTGGTGCGACGAAATCGCCGAGTCCTACGCCTTGGCTCGCAACGGCTTCGAGTTCGTTCGCGTCGCCGGCGGCCTGAGGTATCAGACCGCGGCCGATCTGACGCCCTACGTCGAACGATTCCTCCTGCACGATCAGCGCGCCCGGCTCTCAGGAGCGGCACTGGAGACGCTGGCGATCGTGGCCTACAAGCAGCCGATCTCGCGTGCGCAGGTCGGAGCCATCCGTGGCGTTGATCCTGACGGCGTGCTGCGAACGCTGCAGGCTCGTGGCTACATCGACGAAGTCGGCCGCGATGACGGTCCAGGCCAGGCCATCTTGTTCGGAACCACTGCCACTTTTCTCGAGAAGCTCGGCCTCGAATCACTTGATGATCTGCCCGCGATTGCCGAGTTCATTCCCGGTGCCGACGTCGTCGAGTTGCTCGAGCACGGGCTCCGTGTCACTCCGGAGATCGACGTCGCGCCGACCGCGGTCCAGACGCCCGAACCTGCACCGGAACTCACGGTGGACGAGCCGATCTCCGACGACGTCTCGTGACCGACAACACCAGCGACGATGCCGGATTCGAGCCGCCGCTCTGGGAGCAGTTGGCCGAGCAGAGTGCACAGCTGCACCAAGGGGTACGGCTGCAGAAGGTGCTCGCAGCCACCGGTTGGGGGAGCCGTCGCGTCTGCGAGGAATTGATCGCCGAAGGCCGCGTCACGGTCAACGGTGAGGTCGCCGTCCTGGGTCGTCGTGTCGAGGCCGACGTCGACCGAGTCGAAGTCGACGGTGCGCCGATCGGCGTCCGACCCGGCTTGGTGTACTACCTGTTGAACAAGCCGGCGGGTGTCGTCACGACCAGCAAGGACACGCACGGCCGACCCACGGTGGTGGAGATCGTCCCCGCTGAGCCCCGTGTCTTCTCGGTTGGACGCCTCGATGCTGACACAGAGGGTCTGTTGTTGTTGACCAACGACGGCGATCTGGCGAACCGCATCGCTCATCCGTCGCACGGTGTCGAGAAGGAATACCTCGCCGAAGTGAGCGGGGGAGCGGTGTCGGCAGGCCAACTGCGCCAACTGCGTGAGGGCATCGAACTCGAAGACGGCATCACCGCGCCAGCCAAGGTGTCCCAACCCGAAACGGGATTGCTGCGGTTGACCATTCACGAAGGCCGCAACCGACAGGTCCGGCGGATGTGTGACGCCGTGGGGCATCCCGTCACGCGCTTGGTGCGGACCCGCATCGGGCCGCTCTCGGATCGTTCGCTCGCTCCAGGGGACTGGCGCGAGCTCACCGCTGCCGAGCGCCGTGCAACAACGGAGGCGGTCGCCGAATCCGCCCACCAGTACGATCCACCGTCGTGACCGACATGTCGAGTGCCACGCAGCGGCGAGCCAACGTCATCGGCCTTGGTCTCATCGGCGGGTCGATCGCACTGGCGCTCAAAGACCGCGGCTGGACCGTGTCAGGCGACGACGCTCGCGAACCAACGCTCGCGGCTGCTCTCGAGCGTGGCGTCATCGATGCAACAGGTCTCGACGACAGAGCGGAGATCACGTTCGTGGCAGTGCCGGTGCTCGCCATCGCCGATCAGGTCAAGCGCGCCCTTGCTGAGACCACTGGGCTGGTCACCGATGTCGGCAGCGTCAAAGGACCCGTGTGCCGGGCGCACGACGATCGCCGGTTCGTGGGTGGCCATCCGATGGCCGGAAGCGAATTCGACGGCCTCGATGGCGCCCAAGCTGATCTCTTCAACAGTGCGGTCTGGGTGTTGACGCCGATCGAGACCAGCGACGACGCAACATTTGCCCAGGTCAACAGTGTCATCGCGTCGCTCGGGGCCGACATCGTCGCACTGAGCCCTGAACGCCATGACCAACTCGTCGCCGTGGTCAGCCACGTGCCGCACCTCACCGCTGCGACGTTGATGGGCATGGCCAGCGAACGCGCGGAGGAGCATGCTGCTCTGCTCCGGCTCGCAGCGGGAGGCTTTCGAGACATGACACGTGTGGCCAGCGGTCAGCCCGACATCTGGATCGACATTTGTTCGGAGAACAAGGTGGCGATCACGAGCGCACTCGACGCGCTGATCACCGGTTTGAGCGAAATTCGCGAAGTTGTGGCTGCGGATGAACATGGTGAACTGCGGTCGCGGTTGCAGGCCGCCCGTGACGCGAGAACGAATCTTCCGTCGCGTGTGGTGCGGCCGGAGGATCTGGCTGAAGTACGAATCCCGATACCGGACAGGGCCGGAGCCGCTGCCGAGGTCTTCACACTGGCCGCCGAACTCGGCGTGAACATCGCCAACTTCGAAGTGGTGCACGTTGCTGAGAGCAACCGCGGTGTCGCTGTCGTCCTGATCGACGAGACCACATCGGAGGTCTTCCGCGGCGGTTTGATCGCTCGTGGTTTCCGACCGTCGGTGCAGGCACTCTCATGAGCGAGTCCGTGCACATTCGACGAGCCGACGGGCCAGTCATTGCCGACGTGGTGGTGCCGCCGTCGAAGAGCATCGCCAATCGGGCCCTGATCTGTGCTGCCCTCGCCGACGGCGAGAGCGAGATCACGGGCGTCGCTCCCGGTGACGACACGACGGCAATG
>JAJCXU010000066.1 GCA_029263275.1 Ilumatobacter sp. | reverse complement strand
CCCCGACCTCGACTCGGGCACGCGCCTCGGTATCGGCATGTGGTTCCTCATCGTGTTCGGCACCAAGGCAGCGATGTTCCCACTGTTCTCATGGCTCCCCGACAGCTATCCGACCGCGCCCACCACGGTGACCGCCGTGTTTGCGGGCCTGCTGACCAAGATCGGCGTCTACGTGCTGATCCGATTCCACACGCTGACGGGTATGGATGACTTGGGCCCGGTGATCCTGGCCGCAGCTGGCGTCACGATGCTGGTCGGCGTTGCTGGAGCGCTGGCCCAAGACGACGTGAAGCGCATCCTGTCGTTCCACGTCGTCAGCCAGATCGGGTACATGCTGATGGGCCTCGGTCTGTTCAGCGTTGCTGGCGTTGCCGGTGCCGTGTTGTTCCTCGTGCACCAGATTCCGGTGAAGACGGTGATGTTCCTTGTCGGTGGCCTGATCGAAGACGACCAGGGGAGTTCATCGCTCGATCGCGTGGGTGGCCTGGCCGCGCGACGCCCGTTGCTGGCGCTGTTGTTCGCGCTGCCTGCGCTGAGCCTGGCGGGTCTCCCACCCTTCTCCGGATTTGTTGCCAAGCTGTCGCTGGTCGACGCTGGGATCGCGGGTGGCTCCGTCGCGATCGTCGTCGTGTCGCTGGTTGCCAGTGCGCTCACGTTGCTGTCGATGTCGAAGATCTGGCTCGGGGCATTCTGGCGGACCCCCACCGAGCCGGCCGTTCCCGCATCGCCAGCTTCGGCCCGACGGACGATGGTGCTCGCCACCAGCACTGCTGTTGCGGGCACTCTCGCCATCGCAGCGTGTGCCGGCCCGCTCTGGGACATGAGCGAGGAGATCGCCCGCGACCTGCTTGACGGATCGACGTACATCAACCTGGTCAACGATGCTGCCAACGACGTGGGCGTCACCACGGAGGCAGGCTCGTGAACGTCCGATCGCTCGTGGTCGTGGTGGCACTGGTGGGTGCATGGTGCGCGCTTTGGGAGTCGTTCAGCTTCGCCAACGTGCTGTCGGGCATTGCCGTGGCCGTGCCTGCGGTGATGTTCACCGGGAGTCAGACCAACGGGCCGTCCATCCGAATCGTCCCTGCAGCGAAGTTGGTGGGCTTGGTCGCCGTCGATCTCGTCAAGTCGACGATCGACGTGGTGTGGGAGATCCTCACACCGATCGACTACACCGACGAGACGATCATCGCCGTCGACACACAGGTCGAAGCGCGGTCCCACTTGCTGCTGCTCGTCGTGGCGATCACGCTGACGCCCGGCACCGCCATCGTCGACACCGATCCCGACACCGGACGGCTCTACATCCACCTGCTGCATGCCGACGCAGAGCCGCAGGTGACCGCGCTCGTCCGTCGACTGGTCGAACTTGCGTGTGAAGCATTCCCGAGCAACGAGGTCACCGCCATCGCCACACACACCGAGGAGGTCATCTCATGATCATTGGCATCGCGATCTCGATGTTTGCGCTCACCGCACTCGCCGCGATCATTCGAGTCGTGCGCGGTCCGCACCTGGCCGACCGGGTCATCGCTCTCGACGTCGCGCTCGTGGCGCTGATGGCTGCCATCGCCACGCACGCTGCCGAGACCGGCACGACGACCTACCTAAGCATCGTCGCTGTGGTTGCGATCGTCGGGTTCACCGCCACCGTCGCGCTCGCACGGTTCATCGTTGCCGAACACGAAGACAGCGACATCGGCTGGCCGAAGTCTGTCGCGCCGGTCGTTGCGTCGGTGGAGAAGGAGCCGACATGAACCCCGTGTCACAAGCCTTGATCCTGGCGGGTGCCCTGCTGGCGATGCTCGCTGGTGTGGGGTTGCTGCGGTTCTCGACGCCCTACGCCCGATTCCACGCCGCTGGCAAGGCGAGTCCGATCGCGTTCCTGCTGGTGGGAGCGGGAGCGAGCATTGAGCTTGGTGTTGCTGCGACCGCACAACTTGTCGTCGCGGGTGTTGCATTGGTGATCACGCTGCCTGCCGCAACACACCTGTTGTTCCGTGCCACGCACCGCACCCTGGCGGCGCCGCACCTCCGCCAGGACGCGCTGGCATATGCCGAGTCGGTGGCATCGGAACACGAACGTCAACGTGCCGATGCCCCAGCGGCCGATCCAGACGCTGCGCCTCGCCCGACCGCCAACACCGAACGACCTGGATGAACTGGATCACTGAACGAGAGGACCCGACGTGGCCACGACCGACAGAGCCGGCGCTCAACGAACACCTTCGAAAACCTATGATCAGCGCATGACGTTGGTGGAACCTGAACTGGAACGGCCGTCGTGGACCTTCCTCACGAATCATGCGCACGTGATGGTCGCGCTGAGCCGCGATGCCGAACTTCGCCAGCGCGACCTCGCATACGTCATTGGCATCACCCCTGGGGCCGTACAGCGCATCCTCGATGATCTCGAACATGCCGGCTACGTGAAACGCGAGAGGGTCGGCCGTCGAAATCGGTACGAGATCCTCACGGCCGAGTCGCTGCGTCATCCCCTCGAGGAAGGCCACAACATCGGCGAACTCCTCGAAATGCTCCACGACTGACCCACGCGCTCTCCCTCCCGAAATTCGTGTCGAGGGTGCCCGCTCAGGTCACTCTCGCAACGTATTTCAGGTGCCGGCGCCGATTGTTCTGAAATTCGTGTCGGGGGTGCGTGCTGAGGTCACCTTCGCAACATATTTTGGGGGTGGGTGTCTTGGGGGATGGGGTCAGAGGCCGCGGCTGAGGGGCCAGAGGTCGGGGAAGTCGGCCGCGCGCTGCTCCACCTTGGCGGTGAAGGCCTCGGCCATGTCGTCGGTATCGAACATCGACGCGTTCCAGTTGGCGATGTACTCCAGGCCGTCGGCGATCGAGTGCTCCTGGCTGTACTGCATCGACTTCTTCGTGCCCCAGATGGCCATCGGGCTCTTGCTCGCGATCTCCGCGGCGATCTCGTGCACGCCGGACAGCAACGCCTCATGGTCGGCGAAGATCTGGTTGACGAACCCGGCGGCGAGCGCCTCATCGGCAGTCCAGCGGCGGCCGGTGTACGCGAGCTCGCGCACGATGCCTTCGGCGACCAGCCGGGGCATGCGTTGCAGCGTGCCGACATCGGCGGTCATGCCGATGTTGATCTCAGCGATCGAGAAGTAGGCGGACGCAGACGCATAACGAAGGTCGGCTGCCGACACCATGTCGATGCCGCCACCGACACAGGCACCCTGGATCGCACACAGCACTGGCATCCGGGCCCGCTCCAAGGCGGTGAACGAGTCCTGCAGATCCATGGCCATCGACCGGAATCGCTCACCACGGCGGCTTGCATGCTTCGGGCCGCCGCTGCCGCCGTCGGCCAGCGTCGGGTCGGATTGGAAGACGGACAGGTCCATGCCGGAGCTGAAGTGCTTGCCTTCCGCTGACAGCACGACCGCTCGCACCGAACCGGATGCCGACATCTCGTCGACGATGGCCGGAAGGTCGTTCCAGAACGAAGCGATCATCGAGTTCGCCTTCTCCGGCCGGTTCATCTTGATGTGGCCGACCTTGTCGGCGATCTCGACGTCAAAACACTCGTATCCCATCCCCCAAGCTTTGCAGAGCACCCGGCTGCGAACTGATTCACGCGTTCACCGTCGCGATCGCTTCGTCGAATCGACAGTGCGCCGAACGAGTAGAACAGGTTCATGCAGACCATCGACGCCTCCATCGGAGCGGTGCGGTTCCCGAAGCCGATTCCGTTCGGCTGGTTCTCTGCGGGCCGGGTCGGTGAGATTCCGTCCGACTTGATCACGGCTGACGGCGAGGCAGGTGCGGTCTGGTCGTTCCGGGCAGTGGGCCGCGAGCTGGTGGCCTGGCACGATGGCGAGCAGTACCGGATCGCCGACGCGTTCTGTCCCCACCTCGGTGCGCACCTCGGCGTCGGTGGTCGCGTGGACGACGGGTGTCTGGTGTGCCCGTTCCACGAGTGGACTTTCGACGGATCGGGGGCCAACGCCTCGATCCCGTTCAGCGATCGCACCAATGCCAAGGCACAGCTGCGGATGTACCCGACGAGCGAGATCGATGGGCACCTCCGCTTCTGGTACCACCCGGACCCGACGGTCGAACCGACGTGGGAAATCCCGACCCTGATCGATGACTCCATGATCCCGTGCGGAACGGCAGAGTGGACGGTTGCGTCGTACTGGCAGGAGATGGCAGAGAACTCGATCGACATGGCGCACTTCGTCTTCATTCATGGCTCGCCGGGCCTGGGGGAAGTCGTGAGTGCGACATCGGAGCCGACGGTGAACGGTTCCACGTCGGGTCGATCAGCGGGACCAATTCGCCATGTCATCAACAAGACGGTGTACGAGACGCCGAAGGGCCTCGAGGATGGCGAGCTCAACGTCGACATGTACGGGCCGGGAACCAGCGTCACCACGTTCGCGCTGTTCGGCACGATCAAGTTGCTGGCCACGACTACACCCATCGACAACGGGCACTGCACGATTCGGATGAACTTCTTCCACGACGGCCAAGAGTTGTCCGCGGCGATTGCGCCGGCGTTCGTCAAGGAGGTGAAGCGGCAGTTCGAGCAGGACATCCCGATCTGGGAGAACAAGCGCTTCGTCGCCTCCCCTGCCCTCGCTTCCTACGAGAAGCCGATCACCGAGTTCCGATCCTGGGCCGCCCAGTTCTACGCCTGACCAATCACACTTGGGGTCAGACCCCAAGTGTGATCGGCGCGGATGGAACACTGGACTGATGCCGTTTCCGACCGACCCGCAGGCGATCGATCTGATGATCGCGTTCCCGTTCAAGAAGGCGGAGGTCTACGCCTTCCTGCGCGCGCAAGCCAAGGACGGCGAGACGAGCAGCGGCGAGATGGCGATGCCGGCCGGCTACATGTTCAACGACGTGGGCGATGACGCTGACGATGATGAAGATGTGATCGAGACCTGTCTGGCAGCGATGGATGCGGTGGGCGTCGCCAGTGGCTTGTTCAACGTCAGCGATCAGTCGATCGAAGCGAAGCGGCGGTATTCCGACCGGATCCATCTCAGCCTCGAGGTCGACCCCAACGACATCGGCGGCGCCGTCCAGGCCATCCGCGCCGCGCACGCCGATCATGATCTCAAGGCGGTCACCAGCTTCCCGGCAGGCTGCAACCCGCAGGTGCCGATCAGCGACCGTCGCTACTACCCGATCTACCAGACCTGCGTGGACCTCGGCGTCCCTATCTGTCTGACCGCGGGCGTTCCGGGACCGCGCGTGACGGGAGACTGTCAGCACGTCCGCCACTTCGATCAGGTCTGTATCGACTTCCCCGACCTCAAGGTCGAGATGCGTCACGGCGGCGAGCCCGACGAAGCACTCGCCGTGAAGCTGATGCTCAAGTACCCGGGCCTGCACTACTGCACCTCGGCGTTCAGCCCGAAGTACTACCCGCAAGCCATCGTCGACTACGCCAACACGCGTGGCACCGACAAGATCATGTACGCCGGCTACTACCCGATGGGACTGTCGCTGGACCAGATCTTCAGCGATCTGCCCAACGTGCCGTTCCGCGACAAGGTCTGGGAACCGTTCCTGCACGCCAACGCTCGGCGCGTCTTCAACCTCTGAGTCACAGTTGGAGTCACAGCTGTACCCGGCCCCGCTGTGACTGGGATGGGCCGGCGGTGACGAGGCCGAGGTCCTGGAGGTCGCCGAGCATCGATGTGATGTCGCCGATGATCGTGTCGACATCGACGTCGTATGCAGCGGCAACCGATGTACTGAGTTGTGCCACGGTCCGTTGACCGTCGATTGCCGCCCAGATCGCAGCTCCGGTGTCGGGAAGTCGGAACCAGCTTCGGGCGTTGTCGTCGAACACGATCGTGTCGCTGCCGTCGGATGGCCTGAACGTGGCAACGCCGTCGCTGACGTGCGGGGTGTCAGTGGAGTCCCACGTCATCGCGGCACCGATCGTTCGAGGGCGGCGGTCACGACCGGAGCCGCCTGGCGCACGTCGGGGTAACGCACCGCAATGGCTTCGGCACTCTCGACCAGCGCGCACAGACGATCAAAGACGGGACGTCCGAATCCGGCCAGCCCAGGGGTGAGTTGGGCGATCTGCTCGAACGTGTCGGCGGCGTCGAGCGGCCGCGACGACAGGGTGCGCTCCGCATCGAAGGTCGGGAAGACCAAGAGCGTGACCGGCGTGCTCGACGGACGGAGACGTCCGCCGAGGGCGGTGACGGGCAGGAGTCGTTCGTCCGGCATGAAGCGTGCTGCCGCTTCGGCGTCGACGCTGGTGGTGATGAGTCGGTCGAGGGGTGTGGATGCGAGCGGGCTGTCGGGCCGAACGCCCAGGGGGCGGCTGAATGGAGCGACTCGCCCGTCGGTGTCGATCGAGGCAACTTCGTCGGAGAGGTAGTCGATCCCGTGGTGGGCCGCGAGCCATCCGGCGAGCGTGGTCTTCCCGCTGCGTGAGCTGCCGATCAGCAGGGCAGCCCGACCGTCGATGGCCACCGCCGCAGCGTGGATCGACGTCGGCTCCGATTCGATGGCGAGGCGGTTGAGTTCCCACTGCTGATGCCCGAGTACGGCGTCCGGCTGGAGCTCGAGTTCACACGGTTCGCCATCACGGTGGACGGACCACCTCACCGACGCATCGGTGTGCTCGACGGTGTTGAACGCGACCGTCAGGCCGGCTGAGGGCGCACCCACTGGCGTTGCAAGATCGGAGAAGGCCCAACCTGCGGCCAGCGCGAAGTCAGATGAGTTCGTGGTGATCACCACGTCAGCGGACCCGATGCGCAGCGGTCCGACGGTGAAGGTTTCGTTTGGCGCAGACGTCATCGGCGGTGCTCCCGGGACATCATCCACGTGCTGTGAACGAACGTCGGCCGATTTCGCCACGGCAGTGCGCCCAGCGTGGTGAGTGACTGGCGGCGGAACCGGTCTTCGTTGGCGAAGACTCGCAGCGCGCGGGCGTCTGCCCGATTGATGTCGATGCGTCGAGCCTGCACCGCGATGTCGAGATTGTTCGGGAGCTGCAAGCGGTCCCACGCCTCGAGAACCGCTGATGCGACGACGGATTCGACCTCCCACCGGTGAGCGATCTCCCACACTTCAGCGACGGCATCTGGACGACCGAGCGCGATCTGGGCAACGTCGCGAAACGCACGAAGCTCGCGGTTGCCGCCCAGCGTGGCGTGGAAGCATGCATGTAGCAGTCGGATGGCTGCCGATGGGGCCGGAATCGATTCGCTGGCGAGCTCGAACTGCGTCGTGTTGTCGAAACATTCCGCCATGTCGGGGCGGACCCCGAATCGACCGATCGCGAAACGTCGATGCACGTCGACTTCCATGTCGTCGACCAACACCGTGACGCCCTTGCCGAAGCGGTCGACGTAGTGGTGGAAGTGGGGACGAGACAGCGCGTCGTCGTCGAGGAGATCGATGGCGCGGCGCCAATCGTCGGGGTGGACGATGATGTCGATGTCACCGAAGGCTCGCAGCGTTGGATCTTCGAAGTCGAGGTGTGCAATGGCGGGGCCCTTTGTTGCCATCCACCGGATTGCCGCGTCGTCGAGGCGGGCTCGAACGCGGACCAACAACGCTTCGAGCACCACACACGCTTCGAGCGCGGCGTGCCAGTCTTCGACGATTGCCGCAGTGAGGCGTTCGTCCTCGACGACGACGGCCCCATCGCCCACTGCGGTTGCCAGGAGGCCGCTCAGTCGGTCAGCACGACAGAACGCGCGCACGCCCTCGATGTCATCTGACTCCAACACGATGGGGTCGGCCCGGAGTGTCGTGCCGGGAAGCAGGTGACGCCCGGCGGCGAGCACGGCAGGATGATTACGAGTCGAGAACTGCACAACCGATTGCCTCCCATGCTTCGAGCACGTTGACCGTGTCGTCGTAGACGCGCGCATGCGGCGCACCGTGTTCGGCCACCAACTGTTCGACCAACGTGGTCAGTGCAATCGGTTCGTCGTGATGATCGGGCAGGAGCTTCCAGATCGCAGGAGCGGACCCGTCAGCGTGCACCGTTCTGCCGTCGACCGCGGCGACCACCACGGTGTCGGGGGTCGCGCGCCACAGTGCGCGTCCGCGGCGCACTCGACGATGATCCATCTCTCAAGTATGAGCGTCGCGCGCTGGTTTCAGCATCCTCAGCCGTTCCTATACTGAGAATATGGCATCGGGGTCGCACAACGGGCTCGACCGTCGCGCGTTGTTGCGAAAGGTTGCTGCAGCTGGAGCTGTGGGTTGGACCGCGCCCGTCATCTTGAGCAAGCCCGCCGCAGCGTCGGGCACGTTCACTGCGAAGTGCGAACCAACCGGGACGCTGAGCGGGACAACGACGAACGTCCAATGGCTGACGTGCACTTTCGGAACGAGCAACATTCAGATCTCGCTGTCCTTCTCCGGGGGTTCGTGCCCCTGTGGCGGCACCAAACTCTGGTGTACGGCAAAAACCGCACCAGGAACACCGTTTTCGAGCTCGTCGTCGACGCTGGTGTACCAGGTCGGGGTTCCGTTCGCTGGCACGACCAACGTCTCCGGTCAAGTCGCAATGGGGTGCACCGACCGTGACGGTGACGTGCAGTGGCTCGTTTATGACTGGACCATGTCCGTGTCTGACACCGGTGGCGCGTGTAACACGGCGTTCAGTGCCACGAACCCGGTGCTCTCCAACCGCCGGTTCGTTTGCCAGGCTTCATGTCCTCTGCCCGCTGCGTTCGCGGTGGCTGCGGCATCCGCAATCGCTGCGCCATCCGATGGCCGCCCCATCGACTGAGTCACAGTTGTACCCGACCCCGCTGTGACTGGTCCGACCCGAGATGATCGCCCCTGACGAAGTCTTGACGGAACAAATCCCCGCGTGAGGGGAACCGGGCGACGACACTGGACGTCAGATCACCATGAAGCGCACACTTGCCCTCCCGCTGACGGCATTCGCATTGCTCGCCGCATCGTGTACCAGCTCGGGCACGACGACGACCAGCGAACCCGACACCTCCGACCCTGGCACCACTGAACCGGTCGGCACCGACCCCGGCTCGACCGTCCCTGGCACCACCGATCCCGACGGCGACGGCCCGGTCGGGCCCGTCGGTTTCGCGCCCGCATCGCTGCAACAATTCAGCGACTGCTCGGCGTTCCTCGACTACGTCCACACCGAGGGCGCCGAACGAGTCGGCCCGTACGGTCTCGGCGGCGGCGGGTTCTACGGGTTCCCCGAGGTGCTTGCCACCAACGACGTCGCCGAGGCTGATGTCGCGGCGGCTGAACCCTCCGAGGGTCGCGCCAGCGACTCGGCGGTCGTCAGCGAGCCACAGGCCCAAGCTGGGGGTGGCGACGACAGCTTCTCGACGACCAACGTGCAGGTCGAAGGTGTCGACGAACCCGACATCGTCAAGACCGACGGCAATCGCATCTTGGCCATCACCGGCGAAACCCTCCACTACATCGATGTGTCAGAAGACGGCACGACGGGAACCAAGCGCGGTTCGGTGGTCCTCGGTTCGGAGACGCAGTACGCCTACGGCTACGAGATCTTCATCACCGGCGACCGAGCAGTTGTGTTCGCCCAGAGCGAGAGCTACAACGACTTCGGTCGTGGCGGACCGGTGTTCACCGACGACGTTGTCCAAGTGGCGCCCGAGGAAGCCGTCGCCGAGCCGGTATTCGTCGAGCCCGCAGAAGTCGACGCAGAAGTCGACGCGGAAGAGGACGCGGAAGCAGGCTTCGCACGCATCGAGCCGGCCCCCGAAGACCTCGAAGCACCACCCGCCGACGAACCAGTTCCGGTTGAGCCGATCGCTCCGGGCGGATACTTCGGACCGCAGACGATGGTCATCGAGATCGACATGTCGAACCCCGACGACCTCTCGGTGGCCAACACGATGCGCATCGACGGTCGCTACATCAGCGCCCGCTCGATCGGCGACACCGCCCGCGTCGTCGTCACGTCACCACCACAGGACCTCGGCTTCCTGTACCCCTCGAACGAAGGCACCGAAGACAAGGCCGAACAGGCCAACCGTGAGGTCATCCTCGAGTCGACTGCTGAGGACTGGATTCCCGGTTACACGGTCACCGGTGCAGACGGCACGTCCGAATCAGGGCAGCTCGTCGATTGTGCGGACATCCACGCTCCGGCCGACTTCGGTGGCTTCGACATGCTCTCGATCGTCACCCTCGACCTCGGCAGCAGCCTCGATGCGCCCACGGGAACCAGCTCGGTGATGGCTTCCGGCGACACGGTGTATGCCTCGCAGGATCGGATGTACATCACGACCAACATCTGGGAACCAATCATCAACGAGCAGACCAACGAATGGCTCGATGAGAACTACCAGACCGCGGTTCACCGCTTCTCGATCGCTGGCGATGGCCCAGCCGCCTACGAGGCCTCGGGTTCGGTTGACGGTCATCTCCTGAACCAGTTCTCGATGAACGACCGCGACGGCGTCTTCTACGTGGCGACCACCACGGGAGCGCCCTGGAGCGGTGATGGTTCCGAGAGCCAGATCGTGGCGATGGAAGCAGACGGCGATCAACTCGTCCAGGTCGGCCAGGTCGGCGGTCTTGGCAAGGGTGAGCGGATCTTCTCGGTTCGTTACGTCGGCGACACCGCCTACGTCGTCACCTTCCGCCAGGTCGACCCGTTCTACGTCATCGACCTGAGCGATCCCCGCAACATGAGCGTCCAGGGTGAACTGAAGATCCCGGGCTTCTCGTCCTACCTCCATCCGATCAGCGACACGCTGGTGCTCGGCGTCGGCCAAGACGCCACCGACGAAGGGCGCACAACCGGTACCAAGGTCTCCTTGTTCGACGTGAGTGACCCGGCGAACCCGCTCGAAGTCGATGTGTGGACGCTGCCGAACGGATTCAGCGATGCCGAGTTCGACCACCGAGCCTTCCTCTGGTGGGCGCCAACGAACACCGCGGTGCTGCCGTTGCAGTCGTACACCGATCGGTTCTCCGGAGCGGTTGTCCTCAAGATCGAGAACAACACGATCACCGAGCAGGGCCGGATCCAGCACTCCGACGACGAAGCCGGCCAGGTCGGCGACACCGACTGCCGAGTGCTGACTGCAGAAGACATCGGTTCCAACGAGAACAGTGAATTCTTCTGGATCACCGAAGAGGGTGGCCAAGTTCAAGGGTGTGGCCCGAACGACCAGGGCGGCGCTGTCGGCCTGTTCTGCAACCCGATCCCAATCGATCAGCTCGAGGGATACTACTGGGAAGGCGACGTCACGATCGACACGACCGGCTTCGACCGGATTGAGATCTGCTACCAGGACTGGAACGGATTCCAGACCGCCGTGCAGCGCACGATGGTCATCGACGGCAACCTCTGGACGCTGTCGCCCACTCGGGTTCAGTCCAACGATCTCGGATCACTCGATCGCACCGCAGCCATCAACCTGACCTGACCTGACCTGACCTGACCTGACCTGACCTGATCGGCGCTCGCGACCGAGTCCGCCCGACCTCTGCGTCGAGGCGGATTCGGTTGTTGTTAGGCAACCTGAACAATCGCGGTTAGTGTTGCTGTGATGAAGGTCCTGCCGGGTCAACGACTGGCGCGTCTGTCTGACGTCGAGGCGATACGTCGACGAGGGACCCGAACCGCGCTGATCGACGGTGAGACCGTCCTGACATACGCCGAGCTGGCAAGTCGGATCGAGCGTCGTGTCGACGAACTCGGTCCCGATCGGCAACTGGTGTCGCTTCGAGCAACCAATTCCATCGACACGATCGTCACCTACCTCGCTGGACTGAGCGCGGGACATGTCGTGTCGATTCGGAGCACCGATGCTCTCGATCCCTTTGGTGCCGCCACCAGCATGGAGCTCCACGCCGACCTCGCGGTGCTGATGAGCACCTCCGGGTCGACCGGTTCGGCCAAGGCGGTCCGCCTGTCGGTGGGCAACATCGAGTCCAACGCCGTCGCGATCGCTGATGCGCTCGACTTGCGTGACGACGATGTGGCCATCACCTCGCTCCCGCTCCATTATTGCTACGGCCTCTCGGTCGTCACGTCGCACCTCGCAGTCGGCGCGGCCGTCGTCATCACCGACACATCTGTGGTCGACACCTGCTTCTGGAACCTGGTCGATCGGTGGGGCGTCTCGACGTTGTCGGGTGTGCCGCACAGCTTCGATCTCATCGAACGGATGGCAACCAACCCGCTTGCGGCGCCATCGCTTCGTCGGATCACTCAGGCCGGTGGTCGACTCGCCCCAGAGAAGGTCCACCAGCTGAGTCAACTCGGTCGTCGCCACGGCTGGGATTTCGTCGTCATGTACGGCCAGACCGAAGCCACGGCGCGGATGGCGACGCTCGAGCCACAACTGGTCGCGGATCACCCTGGTTCGGTCGGCCGTCCGATCCCCGGTGGGGCGTTTCGCCTGGCGCGGGTTCCCCTGACCGAGATCCCGACCGAACTCCACGCTGAGGCGACGGACGGCATCGTGGGTGAGATCGTCTACCGCGGTCCGAACGTGAGGCTCGGCTACGCGGAGTCCATCGACGACTTGCGG
>JAJCXU010000065.1 GCA_029263275.1 Ilumatobacter sp. | reverse complement strand
GGATGGCCAGGAATCCGACAAGGCCCATGTCGTGGTAGAGCGGGAGCCACGACATCATCGTTTCGCCCTGCTGAATTTCGGCTGCCTCCAGACACGCGTCGATGTTTGCCGACAAGACTCGGTCGGGAATCATCACACCCTTGGGCTCGCTGGTCGATCCGCTGGTGTACTGCAGGATCACCAGGCGCTCTGGGTCGTGCTCGGGGAGTTCGAGGCGATCGCCGTGAGGCACGTTGGGCGCGCCCGGCAGGATCGACTTCATCGCTTCGATCGGCGGGTCGCCCTCGACCGCGGTGTAGAAGTCCGCGAGCTGATCGTCGATCAGGACGAGCTTGGCGTCGCCGTGGCGGATCCGGCCGCGAGTGCTGTCGATGAAAGCATCGAGTGACCCCATGCGCATCGGGAGGGGCAACACCATCGACGCGATGCCGGCCATCCAGCAGCCGCGCACGATGGTCATCAGCTCGCGGCTGGTCGGCCCGAGCACTGCGACGTGATCGCCCGGCAGCAATCCCTTGGCTTGCAGCGCCGCGCCGACGGAGCGCGCGTCGTCGTGTATCTCGCGCCACGTGACCAGTGCCGGGCGCCCGTCGGCATCAAGGTCCCCGCTGAGGACGGACTTGCCGACGAAACGGACACCTGTGCCGAGGTCGGCGGCCTGCTCGAGTCGGGTGATCGTGGAATCGACGTCATCCATGGGTCGCGACGGTACCGCGTCGCCAGCCGTGGGTCATCGGCCACCGGCCGCCCGCGATGGGTCGCCATACGTCGAATGACCCATACCACCAGCTGCGCGGTCCTGTCATTCTTGAGCCATGACTCCCCGTCGATTCCTCCCCCTCCTGTTCGTCGGCGCCCTCACTCTCGCTGCGTGCGGTGGCAGCGACGGCACCTCGAGCGACGCGCCCGTCGCTGACGATCCGTCCTCAGACGACTCAGCTGAGCCCGCCGACGATGGCTCCAGCGCCGAGCCCGACGAACCCGCAGCCGGGTCCGGCTCCACGGGTGCCGCACCGCTCACCGCCGCCTGGTCCGTCCCCGTGAACGGCGGTGCACTCGGGTCGGCGATCGCGATGTCGCCGGATGGCAGCCAGATCGCGTTCATGACCGGCGGCATCCAGCCGTTCATCGAGATCCACGACGGCGCAACCGGCGCGTTGCTCAACAGCGCGGAATACCACGGCCAAGGCGTCCAGTTGGTCTGGACAACCGACGACCATCTCGTCAGCTGGGACAGCGAGCGGCTCCATCGTGTCGATGTGGCGACCTTGACCTATCCCGGTGGAGTCGACCTGACGATCGCACCCGGAGCCGAAGAATGCCCGACGGGGGTGTTCAGCGTGGAGTTCGACCGCTCCTCGAACGCGATGTTGGTCTCGGACTTCCACGACGCTGGCATCATCGTGTGTCGCCTCGACATCGGAGCAGCGACGATCACGTCGACCGTCATCGAGGGGCAAGCCGGGCTCAGCCAGGCGTTCCTCCGTCCGGAGACTGGCGAGCTCATCGCCACCTACAGCGCCGAGTCGATCACCAGCACTGACTCAGTGGCCGTGCTCGATGCGACAACGCTCGAGGTCAAGAGTTCTGGACCGACGTCGACGGGCCAACCGGTGACCGCTGCAACTGCCACCGACCTCGTAATCCGGGCCGACCGAGCCACCGACACTCTCGAAAGCACCGGGCAGCCCCTTGCGGCATTCGCCACCGGCGACCGTTTCGGCCCGTACCTCCTTGGCGGTCAGAGCGGGGAACTCCTGGTGATGGATGCCACCACCGGCGTCGCGGTGTTCGCGGGGTCCGAGAGCTTCCGGCCAGTCGTCGGGACAGATGACGGCAGCAAGATCGCCGTCCTCCGCCAGGACTCCCTCGAGCTCTACATACTCAGCTGACGGAGCCCCGACTCAGCTCCTACTGACTGCCGTCGAGCCGCCCGGGGAGGTGGTGCGTCGAGCCACCACGCACCTTCACTTCCTTGGGCTGGCAGGCGTGACAGCCGTATTCGAGGTGGATGCCTTGAATCGACATCTGCGTGCCGCGTGACTTCTCGAGGATGACCTGCGGCAGGTGATACAGATCGTCACCCCCGCAAAGCGGGCACTTCGGCCGCGGGTCTCGCGTCCAGCTGATCTTGCAGGCCGAGCACGTGAGCTGCAACATGCCGTCGCCGACAGGTTCGCCGCGCAGATCGTCGTCGCTGTCACACGACGGGCAGACGATCTCCAGGGCCATGCTCGGACCCTACGTCGGTCGGTGCGAACGGGACGACGTCTCGATCAGTCTCGACCGAACGCTTCGACCAGTTGGGCCCGGCTGCTGTCGGGCATCGACGTGTAGAGCAGCTCGGCCCCGTCGAACCGCCTGGCCTCGGCAGCAAGGTCCGACACATGGACGTGCTCGGCGAGAATGACCACCGCAGTTGTGCCGTTCTCCACGGCAGCCTTGAACCAATCGACCCATTCGTCTGGGATGCCGATGTCGACCACCTTCGCCGTGACCGCACCAACCCCCGCACCGACACCGAGCCCCGCGACCCAACCGATCGGTCCGCCGACGATCAGGCCGAGCAACCCTGTCCACATCGCACCAGACACTGCGGCGCGTCCGGGTGTCGGATCGATGGTCTCGACGACGTTGACCTTGCCGTTGTCGGCCTTCTTGACGACAACAGCGTCCTTCAGGGCGAGCTTGCCGGCAATGCGGAGTCCGGTCATCGCGAGGAGGTACTCCTGCGCCCGCGTCGACGTGTCGAAGGCGACTCCGATGATGACCGGTGCGTCGGGATCAGGATCGACGGAGCGACCCGCTCGCAAGCTGGGGTCGGGCGGTTCGAAATCGGACATGCCACAGTCTGGCCCTGAAATCTCGTTGCGAGACCTCAGTGGCATCGTCACGGTCCGCTCAGGTCCGGCACCAACCGCAATGATGGGGCGATGCCCGACTTCCGGACCCTCCAACTCGACAATGGAGACGACATCCTCCTCGGCCACAACGACTTCTGGTTGAAGTCACTCGACGAACGTGACGATGCGTTCGCCAAGCTCCGCCACGAGAACGCGCACGGGGCCGGCATGTGTTTCCACGAGGAGCTGTCGGTGATCGAAGGCGGCATCGCCGGGCCCGGTTTCTGGTCGGCGGTGAACTACGACGACATCCGCCAGATCAACCGAACACCGCACGCCTTCTCATCCGCAGCCGGCATCACGCTCGGCGAGCAGCCGCCCGAGACACTCGAGTTCTTCGGGTCGATGATCGTCCTCGATGATCCACGGCACGCCAAGATGCGGATGCTCGTCCAGAAGGGCTTCACTCCGAAGACCGTTGCCACCATCGAAGAGTCCGTACGAACTCGAGCCCGAGACTTGGTCGCTCAGGCCAGAGAGATGGGTGAGTGCGACTTCGTCGAGCAGTTCGCCGCGCCACTCCCCCTCGGCGTCATCTGCGACATGCTCGGCGTTCCGCCCGAAGACGAGCAGCAGATCTTCGATTGGACCAATCTGATCCTCGGCGCCGGCGACCCCGACTTCACGATGGACCTCCACGAACTGATCCTGGGAGCGGCCGGCATGTTCGACTATGCGCAGGCACTCGGCGAGGATCGACTCAAGCATCCCACCGACGACATCGCCTCCATCCTGATGCATGCCGAGGTCGACGGCGAACGGCTCACCGCTGCCGAGTTCGGGTCGTTCTTCATTCTGCTCGCCGTTGCTGGCAACGAGACCACCCGCAACGCCATCTCGTGGGGCATGCACCAATTGCATCATCACCCTGACCAGAAGCGTCAGCTGATCGAGAACTACACCGAGATGTCGATGCCGGCGGCCGAAGAGATCGTGCGCTGGGCCTCTCCCGTCCTCCACATGCGGCGTACGGCGAACTTCGACGTACAGGTCGGCAACACCAAGATCTCCGAAGGCGAGAAGGTCGTCATGTGGTACTGGTCGGGCAACCGCGACGAGAACGTCTTCACCAACGGTCACCGCTTCGACATCAACCGAACCAACAGCAAGGAGCAGGAGGGCTACGGCGCCGGAGGACCGCACTTCTGCCTCGGCGCCAACCAGGCACGGCGCGAGATCCAAGTGTTGTTCGACGAGATCTTCACGCAGATCCCCGACATCGCCATCACCGGTGAACCCGACCGCCTCGTCAGTGGCTTCATCAACGGCATCAAACGCATGCCCTGCACAACCCGCTAGCCGGTCAGTCTGTGCCAGGCACAGCCTGACCGCAAACGGATCAGGACCGTGTGGATGGTCACACCGTAGGATTGGTGGCCGTATGAGCGAGCCCGATACCACTGCGAACACGCCCGACACTCCTTCCCACCGGTACACGTCGGCGCTCGCGCAGGACATCGAGTTGCGGTGGCAGCAGGTCTGGGCCGATGACGGCACGTTCAACGCTCCCAATCCCGCTGGCCCACTTGCCGAACCCGAGGCAGTTGCTGCCCGGGGCGACAAGTTGTTCGTCCTCGACATGTTCCCGTACCCATCCGGCGTCGGCCTCCACGTCGGCCACCCGCTGGGCTTCATCGGCACCGACGTGTACGCCCGATTCCAACGCATGGCGGGGCGCAACGTCGTCTACACCATGGGCTTCGACGCATTCGGCCTCCCCGCCGAGCAATACGCCGTACAGACCGGAACACACCCGGCTATCACCACCAACGACAACATCGCCAACATGCGGCGCCAGCTGCGCCGCCTCGGGCTGAGCCATGACATGCGACGCTCGGTGTCCACCACCGACCCCGAGTACTACCGGTGGACGCAGTGGATCTTCAGCCAGGTGTTCAACGCCTGGTACGACGAAGACGAAGAACGGGCACGACCGATCGACGAGTTGATCGCCGAGTTCGAAGCGGGCGACCGCGACGCACCAGACGGACGCGAGTGGAGCGAGCTCTCGCCCGCGGAGCGCAACGTCATCATCGACGACCATCGGCTGGCGTACGTCTCAGAAGCACCGGTCAACTGGTGCCCAGGGCTCGGCACGGTTGTTGCCAATGAAGAGGTCACCGCGGACGGACGATCCGACCGCGGCAACTTCCCCGTGTTCAAGCGCAACATGCGGCAGTGGATGATGCGCATCACGTCCTACGCCGATCGGCTCATCGATGACCTCGAGTTGCTCGACTGGACCGACGCGATCAAGGCGATGCAGCGCAACTGGATCGGCCGCAGTCACGGCGCGAAGGTCGACTTCGAATCATCGGCCGGCACGATCACCGTCTTCACCACGCGCCCAGACACACTGTTCGGTGCATCGTTCATGGTGCTCTCCCCCGAACATCCATATGTCGACGAGTTGGCTGGCCCGGACAAGGCCGACGAGATCGCTGCCTATCGCAAGCAGGCAGCAGCCAAGAAGGACTTCGAGCGCCAAGACGAGACCCGCGAGAAGACGGGCGTCTTCACGGGCGCGTACGCGACCAATCCGGTCAACGGCGAACAGATCCCCATCTGGATCGCGGACTACGTCCTGATGGGCTACGGCACGGGCGCGATCATGGCCGTGCCCTGCGGCGACACCCGCGACTTCGAATTCGCCCGCAAGTTCGAGCTGGAGATCCCGGCCATCCAGACACCGCCGGCGGCGTGGTTCGAGGAACGCGGTCTCGACGTCACGCTCGACACTCGGCAGTGGCCCGAGGCATTCATTGGCGATGCGCCGTACGTCAACAGCTCGAATGCCGAGCTGTCATTGGACGGGCTCGTCAACAAGGTCGAAGGCATCTCGGAGATGAACGCCTGGCTCGAGCGAGCCGGTGCCGGCGAGGCCACCATCAACTACAAGCTGCGCGACTGGCTGTTCAGCCGGCAGCGCTACTGGGGCGAGCCGTTCCCCATCGTGTACGACGACGACGGCAACCCGCACGCGCTGCCCGATTCGATGCTGCCCGTCGAGCTCCCCGAGACGGATCAGTTCTCCCCGCGAACCTTCGGCCCCGACGACGAATTCTCCAACCCGGAGAGTCCACTCGATCGGCTCGAGCAGTGGGTCAACGTCGAGCTCGATCTCGGCGACGGCATGCAGTGGTATCGCCGCGACACCAATGTGATGCCGCAGTGGGCCGGGTCGTGTTGGTACGAGATGCGCTACCTCGACCCCACCAACACCGAGACCTTCTGCGACCCCGCCGTCGAGGAGTACTGGATGGGTCCGCAGACGCAGATCCGGCCCGACCATCCCGGTGGTGTCGACTTGTACGTCGGCGGCGTGGAGCACGCTGTGCTGCACCTGCTGTACGCACGGTTCTGGCACAAGGTGCTGTTTGACCTCGGACACGTCAGCTCAAAGGAGCCGTACGCCCGCCTGTTCAACCAGGGCTACATCATGGCTGCGGCGTTCAAGGACGAGCGAGAGATCTACGTCGAGGCCACCGAAGTCGAAGGGTCCGACGACGACGGCTTCACCTACGACGACAAGCCGGTCACACGTGAGTGGGGCAAGATGGGCAAGTCGCTGAAGAACGCCGTCTCGCCCGACGAGATGTACGAGGAGTACGGCGCCGACACGTTGCGCCTCTACGAGATGGCCATGGGCCCGCTCGACGCATCACGACCATGGGAAACACGCGATGTGGTCGGCATGTACCGCTTCCTGCAACGCCTGTGGCGCAACATGGTCGACGAAGAAACCGGCGCCTGCACCGTGGTCGACGAAGCTCCTGACGATGAGACCGACAAGCTGTTGCATCGCACGATCGACGTGGTCCGAGTCGAGATGGACGCGCTGCGGTTCAACACGGCAATCGCCAAGCTGATCGAACTGAACAACGCCGTCACCAAGCTCGATGCCACGCCACGAGCCGTCGCCGAGGCGATGGTCCGCATGCTCGCACCCCTGGTGCCGCACGTCTGCGAGGAGCTGTGGCGCAAGCTCGGCCACGACGAGACCGTCACCTACATCGAGTTTCCAACCGCTGATCCGGCGCTGCTCGTCGACGACACCATCGAGGTGCCCGTGCAGGTCAACGGCAAGGTGCGCGGGCGCATCACGATCCCGGCAGATGCCGACCAGGCGACTGCCGAGGCGGCAGCATTGGCCGACGAAAAGGTCATCGCGACCCTCGACGGCAGGACCCCGAAGAAGGTCATCGTGGTCAGTGGCCGCATGGTCAATGTGGTCGTCTGACGACGCCCAGGACGACTACGTCGCCTGACGACTCCGTCGTCTCCATTGATTTCTCGGGCTTGCGCCCGACTCGCTCCCGCTCGGAGGGACACACCCGCGCACCCACGCCTCGCTGATCCCCACCGCCAGCGCAACAGCGATGAGTTTCGGTCGCACCTGGCGTGGGAAATGCTCATCACTCGCGGTGCATCCGGCGCACCGGTGAGACTGCCCCACGGCTGTCGTGGGAGGTTCTCACCGGTGGTGTGGGTCGGTCAATCCTTGATCGGCTTCATCTTGCTCGGGGCGATGGCGCTGGACGATGCCTTGGTTCGCTTCTTGGCCGGCGTCTTGCGGGTCGTGGTCTTCTTCGCTGCGCTCTTCTGTGGTGCACGCTTCTTCGTCGGCTTCTTCGTCGTGGCCTTCTTCTTCGCTGGGGCTTTTTTGGCGGCGCGCTTCTTGGCGGAGGCGCGCTTGGCGGCGCGCTGACGATCAGCCTTCTCTTGCTCGCTCTCGTGCTTGCGTTGCGCTGCGGCCATCTCCTTGGCAGCAGATCCCCACAGACCGCCCGACCCGCTCGCAGTCTTCTTGCTCGCAGTCTTCTTGGTCGCCTGCTTCTTGGCAGCGGTCTTGCGCTTGGCTGGCGGCTTGGCCTTCGGTGCGTCGCCAACGAACGACTGCAGCGTCGCGCCGCTCGACCCGAGTTTCGAGCCCACGTCGGCGAGATCCACTCCGGCGTCAGCGAGTTGTGCGCCGAGATGGCGGAACTTGCCCGCCACCCCGCCCAAGTCATCAGCGACATCGGTCAGGCGACGAGCACCGTCATCAAGGCGATTCGGCAGCCGAATGAACGACAGACCTTCACCGAGTTCGTTGACCATCGAAGTCACTTCGACGAGCTGCTGTTGGCAGCGTTCGAGCATCTCGGCGGCTTGATCGGAGAGCTGCTGCGGTCCATCACCATCGTCGCCGAGCAGGAGTGCGCTCGCCCGCTCTGCGCCGACGCCTGCTGCCTCGAGCCCAGACCCGGCCTGCCCGATCAGACCCGGCAGTCGACCCATGATGTCGACCAAACGGTCTTTGTTCTCTCCCACGAACGCGACGACACCCATGATCTCGTCACGGTTCTCCCAGACCAGGTCGACGGCGCTCAGGATCTTCTTGCGCTCGCTCCACAGATCGTCGACGAGGTCCGCCATCTGCTTGACCTGTTTTCCGCCGAGACGATCGACGACATCAGTGATTCCCATCGCACAGTCGTAGCAAAACGTGACCGGCCGGACGAAGTAGCCAGCCGCAGTCGCTGTGAACGCCGGTCAGATCCGTCGCTCTCGGTGCGCGTACCACAGCGCCCAAAGGCCGCCCACGAGCCCAGCCGACCACAGGCCAATGGCGATCAGGTCCTGAGCAGTTCTGGGGAGATCGCGGACCGCATCCACCTCGAGCACCTTCGCCGGGACGTACACCGTTGCGACAATGAGACCGATGACGATGACCGCGGTCTTCATCCAGGCGTCCGCCCATGACAGCGTTCGTCGATCGTGCGCGCCGATCACTCGGGGGCCGAGGACGAGAGCGAACAGCGCTGCCGCGATGATGTACGCGGCGTAGTAGGTCATATTCGCGAGGTCCGGGAGCTGGGTCCCGGCCACGGGGCCGGTGTCGGCCACGACCTCGGGAGTCGTCGGCGCGGCGAACCCCGACTGGATGTACGCGATGACCGACTCGACATCAGCGTCGCTCAGCGTCGACTGCGGCGACATCACACCATCGAAGGTGGCCCCGTTGACCGTGATCTCACCGCTCAGACCCTCGCCGATGACCGTGGCGACATATTCAGCATCCTGCACATTGGCGTTGTTGACCAACGGCGGGAAGTCACTCCCGAGGCCCACTCCACCCGGTTGGTGACACGCAGAGCAGACACTCGAGTAGACCTCGGCGCCAGCACGCAGCACATCGTCACTCGGTGCATCCTGGGCGAGCGCGGGCGCGGCGACAAACGCACACGCCACAATCATGAGTGGGCCCCACCAGGTCCGCAACGGGTGAGTATCACGTCGCTCGCGACGCCTACGTGTAGTTGTCCGGGGGATCATCTGCTCCTCGATCGCATCGTCTGTCAGACGTATTTCAAGTATTCGTTCGCGAATGCTCGCGATGAAGAGACTTTCGTCCCTACCTCCGACGTTGCCCCTGGTACTTGCATGAGAGAAGCAGCTCGGCATGCCGCCGCGCACCCGCCAGAAGGGACCCCCGTGACGACTTCTTCCCATGACGAGACCGCCGAGGTCGACGAGGCAACAGGCCTCGCCGACGAACACTTCAAGCCGACGGGAACGCTGTTCATACTCGTCCTGTTCGTCGCAACGATCATTCTGCTGTGGGCGTCGGTCTACGTGATCCTGCTCAGTCGCGGGGTCACGGTATGAGTGACGAGACCCCGCCCACCGACCAACAACTCG
>JAJCXU010000064.1 GCA_029263275.1 Ilumatobacter sp. | reverse complement strand
GCGGCTGGCGCCATCCACACGCCCACACTGCTGCTCCGCTCGGGCATCGATACGCCCGGCATCGGCTGTGGCCTGCAAGATCACCCGGGGGCCCCGCTCGCGTTGCTCCTGCGTGAGGGGGCCGGGCACGATCCCGGCGGTCTCGTCATCGGCACACTCATGCACCAGCACGTCGGCACCGACCTCGTCCAACTGCTCCCGATGAACCACCTCGGCGTGCAGGCCGGAACTGAACGATTGGCATTGCTGATGCCGGCGCTGATGACGCCATCAGGTGCTTCGGGCACCGTGACCCTCGACAACGATGGACAGCCACTCGTCGACTTCGCATTGCTGCGCGACGACAACGACCTTGCCGCGCTGGGAGCTGGAGTTCGCCTCGCGCTCGACGTGCTGTCGCAACCCTCATTCACCGACATTGTCGAAGCGGTGTACATCGACGAGCACGGGACCACGGCCGGCGCACTCTCCGACGACTCGGCCCTGCAGACGTGGCTCCGGAGCCGCGCTGGCGACTACGTCCACGCGTCGAGCAGTTGTGCGATGGGCACCGTCGTCGACGATCGCGGCAGGGTGGTGGGCTACGAGGGCCTGTCGGTTTGTGACGCATCGATCTTCCCGTCGATTCCTGATGCGAACACGCACTTGCCGGTCACCATGGCAGCAGAACGCTTCAGTCTGCGTGAAACAATGCGCACATGACTTCCGATTTCAGTCTCGGCCTCCACGAACTCGGCGACCAGTGCTTCGCCTACCTGCAACCCGACGGCAGTTGGGGATGGAGCAACGCCGGCCTCATCGTTGGCGACGGCCAATCCCTCCTCGTCGACACGCTCTTCGATCTCAACCTCACAAGAGCCATGCTCGACGCAATGGCCGAGCACACGTCGGCAGCACCCGTCGATTCATTGGTCAACACCCATGCCAACGGCGATCATTGCTACGGCAACAGCGAAGTGCGGACGCGATGGGCCGATGTCGACATCGTGGCGTCCGAGTCGTGCGCCGAAGAGATGCCGCACGTCCCGCCGTCGATGCTGCATGCGCTCAACCAGGCGCCCGGTGAGGTCGGCGATCTCTTTCGCGGCTTCTTCGGTGAGTTCGACTTCGATGGGATTGAACTCGAACTGCCCACCACGACGTTCACCGGCCGTCACACGCTCGATGTCGGTGGCCGCAGCGTCGACTTGATCGAGGTGGGTCCGGCGCACACCGATGGCGACATCCTGGTCCACGTGCCCGATGCGAAGACCGTCTACACCGGCGACATCCTCTTCATCGGCGGCACGCCCATCGTGTGGGCTGGTCCGCTGAGCAATTGGGTCGCAGCGTGCGACCTGATGCTCGACATGGACATTGACACCGTGGTTCCGGGGCACGGTCCACTCACCGACAAGGCCGGCGTGCGTGCGGTGCGCGACTACCTCGCATTTGTCGACGCCGAGGCGATCGGCCGGCACGCCGCGGGGATGGATGCGTTCGACGCTGCGCGCGACATCGGCGCCGCACTTGCTGCCGACGAACGATTCAGCAGCTGGGGCGAGTTCGGGCGGATCGCTGTCAACGTCGACACGGTGTACCGAACGCTCGACCCGAAGCACACCACGCCCGATGTCGTCGAGCAGTTCCGGCGGATGGCCGAACTCGAATCGCCTGCACCCGGACACCAGTGACCACGCCGTCCATGGACGGGGCGGATCGATCTCACGACGTCGTCATCATCGGTGACGGCCCAGCAGGCAGCGCGTTGGCCCGAGCCTGCGTCGAACACGACCTCGATGTCGTCCTCGTTGGCGACGATGCGGAGTGGACCGCCACGTATGGGGCGTGGCTCGACGAGGTCGACCGCGCGTCGCTCCTGCACGACGCCGATGTCAGCGCGGGGACTCCGCTCGACGTGTGTGTCTGGACCGAACGCCGCCACGATCTGAACCGGCCGTACACGCTGCTCGACAATGCGACACTGCGCTCGACGCTTCGGCGCGACGTGCCGAGAGTCGTCGGCCGAGTTGTCGCTGTCTCGTCCGGAAGTGACCGCCACCGCATTGCCCTCGAGAACGGCGACGAGTTGGTGTGCCGACTGGTGATCGACGCCACGGGCTGGCCCGCCGCCTTTGCCAACCGGACGCACGGCGACGGTCTGCCCTTCTGGCAAACCGCATTCGGTGTTGTGCTCAGCGAACCTCCGCCGGGAGATCTTGGGCAGCCGACGCTGATGGACTTCCGCGAGCCCCCACGGACGCCTGCACAACCGGCCGGTCGGCGCACTGCCGCGACGTTCGCGTACAGCCTGCCCGTCGCCGATGGCTGGCTCGTCGAAGAAACGGTGCTGGCTGCCCGGCCCGCCGTGGAACCCATCGCGCTCGTGCCCCTCCTCGCAGCGCGCCTCCATCTCGACCCGGACGTGATGCTGGATCGGGCGGTGCGCACCGAGTACGTCCGCATCCCGATGGGCGCATCGCGGCCGCGGCGTGATCAACAGGTCGTCGCCTTCGGTGCGGCGGCGGGCTACGTCAACCCGACGTCCGGCTACTCCGTCGTCCACTCGGTGCGGATGGCGCCGTCGGTCGCTGCGGCGATCGCCACCTCCCTCAGTGCCCGACCGACGGCGGAGGTGGCCGATGCCCTCGCTGTGTGGAACGCCGTGTGGCCGGTTGCCCAGCGACGGACGCGGCTGCTGCATGACTA
>JAJCXU010000063.1 GCA_029263275.1 Ilumatobacter sp. | reverse complement strand
CGTGATGTTCCCGTTCGCGTGCGCCCACAGCATCAGGCACTCAAAGCCCGTCCAGATCGGGACCCCGAACCCAAGTGTCCAGAACATGTTGTCGCGCGTCTGGTTCCGAAACAGGAACAGCGGGCTGTCGGTCTTCAGGTCGCGAGCCCGGAACTTGAAGAGATCACCCTGTGCCTTGCGCACGTAGAGCCGAAGGTGCAGCGCTCCGTAGAGCAACAGAACGACACCGAGGTTTCGAGCCAGGATCGCGACGACCCACCCCGCTCCCCACGACTCGAGTGTCGACGCAGACGGTGTGAGATACAGCCACGCGATCAACGCGGCAACGAAGTAGAGCAAGTTCTGTCCGAGGACGTAGTCACGAACGAGCCACTTCGCGAACGCCGCCGGCCGCGGCGGCCACACGAACACCGGGGCGTACTGCGTTGGCTCCAACGGTGACCATTCGCCCTTCGCCGAGCGATGCCCGAACGCCGCCTCTTCGACGCGAGTGGCCGTCATGCCCGCAGGGTAACCGACCGCGATGATGTGAGCGCCGTCCCGAACACGTCGCGAGGTCCTGGTGCAACCCTCTGTTCCGGTCACTGGCGTGATCCGACGGTGTTGGAGGCCTACCCAACAGAATGCCCGGCCGCCCTCGAGTCGTTCGCCGACCCGGAGCTCTCGATCATGCCGATCGCCCAAGGTGACACCGGCCCATGGAGTTCCGGTTGTTCAGAGTCCCGGTGTGTGCGTGGAACCGTTGCTGGCCCAATAGTCGTTGAGCGCTCCCTGGATGCGGACGTACCAGATGAGGTTGCCGATCAGCGGAAGCAGGAACCACAGCCCCCACATGGTGGTGATTGGCGGCTCCTTGCCGTCACGCCGATACATCTGCTCGACCTCTCCCGCCATGAGGAACATGGTGACTGGCGAGAACAGCAACGTGATGAACAGATAGGCGATACCGCCGAGTCCCTGTCCGGTGCGCCGGTTCAATTCTTCGCCGTTCTGGTGCGACCACACGACGGCCCACACGCCGAACGTCACGATCGTCAGCAAGATGACAAGGCCAGGCGACCGAGGCTTGCCGAGTGGACCAGCGGGCAATCCACCCACGGGCTGGGGTGATGTTGCCGGCGGCGGTGGAGGCGGTGTTCCGCCTGGTGGCGGTGGCGGAAGATCGGTCATGGCGCCACCGTAGCCCTGCACGCGGCTGGCCGAGTCAGACGGGGAAATGGTGGTGGTTGCAGCGCGTGTCGGAAGGCACCGCGCTCCTTGTGCAGCCTCTTACCAATTCGTTGAGCGTCGCTCACGTCGCGAGCGCAGAGTCGAAGACATGAGTCAGGACTTTGAGCACGATCCGCGCCAATCATCGTCGAGTCCGATCGACCCGCTCCTCGCTCGACGCCTCGCTGACCAGCGAGAGCACAGACCGAGAACAGGCAGTGGAGACAAGCAACGCCCCGCGCACACCTCATCGCGGCGACGTCACCCGGCGCGAGGCGCCCGCACCATCGCGCTGCTCGCCAGCCTCGCATCCACGGGCGGAGTGGCAACCGCGCTCGCCGCATCGGAAGGGGCATTCTCCAGTGCCGACGCCGGGCTGGAGTCAGCCGATCCCTCCGCAGGCGGCGCCGGGTCGAGTACCGAGGCACCGGCGTCGACCGAGCTCAGTGCATCGGCGGTCGTCACGAGCGAGCCAACGGAATCCACGACGTCAGTCGCCGCGACAACGGTCGCCACGTCGGTTGCCACGACAACAGCAACGACCGAGGTCGAGGCTGCGGTCACCGAGGTGACTGCGCAAGCTGCACCCGAAACGGTCGTCGTCACCTCCGGCTACGGAGATGGCGTGTACCTCGGTTCAGCCGAATACACCGAGTGGGGCAACGTCCAGGTCGAGCTCACGATCAGCGGCGGTGCTGTTGTCGATGTCGTCGCCGTCCAACTCCCGAGCGACAGGAAGAGCGCCAGAATCAACGACCGTGCCGAGCCACTACTCGACGCTCAGGCGGTCGAGATGCAGTCGGCAGACCTCGACATCGTGTCCGGCGCGACCTACACCAGCCGCACCTACGCCGACTCGCTGCAGGCAGCTCTTGACCAAGCGTCCCTCGCAGCGTCGCAAGCGATCGAGACGGTGGCGTCATGAGTGAGGTGTGGTGGTACCTGAGCCGATCGTCGGGTCTTGTCGCGACGGTTCTCATCGTCGCCGCGTTGGTGTGGGGGCTGTTCTTTGCCGCGCGTGCGACCGGGACCCGGCGCCGACCGAACTGGTGGCTCGACCTGCACAACTACCTGGGAGGACTCGCCTTTGTCTTCACGATCATCCACGTCGTGTCCGTCTATCAAGACGAACTCTCCGGCATCGGACTCCTGCAGATCCTCGTCCCGATGACGGCAACCGGCTGGACTTGGGGAATCACCTGGGGTGTCATCGCCACCTACCTGTTCGCGCTGGTCGTCTTCACGTCATGGCCCAAGAAGCTCGGGTCCCGACGAATGTGGCTGATGATGCATCTGCTGTCCGTCCCCGCAACCGTCTTCGCCGCGGTCCATGCCTGGATGGTCGGGTCGAGCCAACACCAACTCTGGTTCCAGGCACTCCTGGCGATCCTGACCGGTCTTGCGGTCTACCCCGCCGTCTTGCGACTCTTCTCCGTGGTGGCCAAGCGTTCGCGGCAGCGTGCGAGAGCGGCGGCGCGGCCTCCCGTTCCCTCGGACCCAGCAGTCCATACGGCGACGCCGCCGGCACCAGCACGAGAGCGAGAACTCGTCGGGTCAGGAAGCCCACGATGAACAGCAGCACATGCACGGGCAGTCGCCACGTGCAGGATCACTTGGGGACGACCATCTCGCTCGAAGCACGCGACGCTTCGCCCCAAGCCGTCGGGTCGTTCTTCGACCACATCTGTTTGCTTGAATCGATGCTCAGCAGATTCCGGCCAGGCTCGGAGATCTCGCGTTTGGCACGCAACGAACTCGACCTCGACGACGCATCTCCCGAGGTTCGCGAAGTGCTCGCCCGGTGCGAACATCTGCGAGACCTGACCAAGGGTGCGTTC
>JAJCXU010000062.1 GCA_029263275.1 Ilumatobacter sp. | reverse complement strand
TGGCGCGCAACCGTGCGCACCTCAGCAATGATCTCCTGGGCGTCCTGACGGCTGTAGCCCCCGAGCTGTTGCTGGCTGTACTGCTGGGCTTGGCCCGCCACTGGTTCGTGCACGACGTTGGCTTCGGCGCGCGTCAACTCGGCGTCGCTCGGAGGCGCCCGGCGGATGTCGGTCCAGTCGAGACCGTCCCACCAACGCAGCCGTGTCCGGCCGTCCGGGTCGGGATACCACCCGGCCCGTGGAGCATCGATGATGCGCATGGTCAGCTGCCGTCGCTGTCGCGATGCTCGGCCCGGTCCGGTTCGGGGAGCTCAACACGCTCGTTGTTCTCGGGGATCGCCAAGCCGTCTTTCGGTCGCACCTCGTCGCCCGAGTCATCGGGACGGATCGTTTCCGCGAACGCCGCGACCGTGCCGAGCAGGCCGGAGAACTCGGCGGGGATCACGAGCTTGGTCGCTCGACCGTCACCGATCTTCTCGAGCGCGGTCAGGTATTCGACCGTCAAGACGTTGTGGTCGGTCTTGGCTTCCTTGATGCCAGTGAGGCGTGCCTTGGCGGCGAGACCTTCGCCCTGGCCGATCATCTCCAGCCGGATCTTGTTGGCGTGGGCGCGCAGCTGAATTGCTTCCGATTCGCCCTGGGCATCGAGGATTGCTGCTTCTCTGCGACCGGTTGCCGAGAGCACGGCTGCCTGCTGCTCGCCGTCGGCTCGGGCAATCGCTGCTTCTTGGTAACCCTTGGCCTCGGTGACCGTTGCACGACGGTCACGCTCGGCACGCATCTGTGCGTGCATGGCCGACACGATGTCCGGCGGCGGATCGATGCGCTGGATCTCGACTCGGACGACCCGCACACCCCATTTGTCGGTGGCATCGTCGAGCACCTCACGCAGCTGCGTGTTGATCGTGTCACGGGACGTCAGCGCCCGGTCCAGTTCCATGTCGCCGATCAGGTTGCGGAGGTTGGTCTGGGCGAGCTGGGTGATGGCGGTGAAGAAGTCGGCGATGTTGTAGACGAGGCGCTGCGGATCGGTGGCCTCGTAGTACACGACGGCGTCGACGGACACGACCACGTTGTCCGCGGTGATGACTTCCTGCGGTGGCACGTCGACGACTTGCTCACGCATGTCGATCAGCTGCATCGTTTCGATGAACGGCAGGATCAGATTCAGGCCGGGCTCGCGTGTGGCCTTGTACTTGCCGAGACGTTCAACGAGACCACGCTGGTACGGGCGCACGATTTTGACGGCGCCGACGAGGACGGCGATGCCGATCAGCGCGATGACGCCGACGACGATGGCAATGGGATTCATGGTTGCTCTCCCTGCTGTGGGTTCGAATTGGGTTGCGAGAGCGGCGGGCCGCTCGGCGGTGTGTTCATCGGTGGCGAAGCGAGTGCTTCAACCTTCACGCGAGTGCCGTGCATCTCGGTGACGCGCACCTTGGTGCCCTCGGCGATCTTGACATGGCCGTCGGTCAAGGCGCTCCAGATCTCGCCCTCGACCTTGACGCGGCCCTTTCGCTCGGTGTCGTCGGGGTCGATGGTGGCGGTGACGATGGCGGTCATCCCGATGAGACGGTCGGCACCGACGCCGGGCGCGAGTTCGTTCTCACCGGCGAACTTCATCACTCGTCGGTAGAGCAGGATCCAGAGCAGTGCGCCGCCTCCGATGAACGCGGCCCACTGGATTTCGATGGCGACGTCATAAAAGCCGAGCAGGGAAGCGACAAACGCGGAGACCGCGAAGGGCAACAGGACGAATGACCCGGCGAGGACGGTCAGTTCGACAACCGCGAAGAAGACTCCGACCGAGAGCCAGACCCATGGCCAGATGTTGAGGTCGATCCCCAGGTCCAACACAGCGGAAGCCATGACTTCAACCTAGTTCGCTTGGGTGATTGGCGTCCGAGATTCTGTGCGGTCAGTCTGTGCCTGGCACAGACTGACCGGTGGGACTGATGCGCAGGGAGTTCTCGGTGGGCGATGTCAGGCAGCTGCCGGTTTCGCAGTCGAATCGCCAGCCGTGGAGCGTGCAGACGAACTCGCCATCGCGGATCTCGCCGAAGGCTTCGAGGTCGGCGTTGCGGTGCGGGCAACGGCGCTGCACGGTGTAGTCGCCAATCTGGATATCGGCCTCGTCGCTGCGCTGCCCGCCGCCCGCCGCCAACTCGAGCTTGCGGACAACTTCAGCTTCTGCACGCTTCATCCGTTCCCGTGACAGCGATTTCAAGAAGTTGTAGACGTACTCGTTGAACTCGCCCTCGCGCCAGGCGGTGAACCGGCACGACAACAGCAACGAGTTGCTCCAGTCGACTGCCCGCTTCACCGTGACCGCCTCGACGAGATCGCGTGGGATGTCGAATCGGAAGGAGAACGGCTCGCCGTCGTGTGCGCGGACTTCGGCGTTCGGGAAGTCGACGATGATCGCGAGGTCGCCCGCGTTGATCAGCACGTTCGCGCCCACCATCGAACGAAGTGTTGGCGCCATGTCGAGGAGCGGCTCCCACCAGGACCTCAGCTCGGCGAGCAGGTCGATGTCGAGGGCACGCCAGCCAGCCTTCATCTCGTCGAGCCACGGCAACCAGTCAGCCTGGTACTGCTCGAGATACTCGCGCTTGTTGGTGAAGATGGCGTCGACGTCGGCGTCAGGCATCGGGTGGGTCGAGCTGATCGCCGACGGTGTGACCTCGATGGTGGTGCCTGGGATGTTGAGTATTCCGGTGAAGCCGGCCTCGTCGAGCATCTTCAAGAAGACGGTCTGGTCGGGGAAGATCGATGGTTCGTCGCCGTCGATCATGTTGACGCCGAACAGGTCCGGATCGAGGAAGGCAGGTGGTCCCGCGCTCGGAACGATGGCGCGGGCGCCGACCTTCTCGACGTAGCGCATCGCCCGTGCGAACTGGGCCTTGACCTTGGCCTGGCACAGCAGCAGCTTCTCGTCGTCGGGCATCTCGTACACCATCGGATACCAGATGGCGCCGGAGAACTGCAGCCAGTGCAGGTCGACCGGACCGTGTGCGCCGAGCTGACCGAGGTCGTTGGTGCGACAGTCGTTTTGGTTGACGAGGATCGTGTCGTCGTGCATCACGACCAGCGCGGAGTCGCCGCCGGGGCCATCGGTGATCGACGATTCGATGTGGATCGCGACTTTCAGGCCGGGCGCGATTTCCAGTTCTTCGGTGTCGACGGTCTGCACGAAGTTGGTGAAGCCGTGCTTGGCCAATGTGCGTCGCTGCTCGCGAGTCGGGAAGCCGGGCAGGAGGATGGGGATGTCACGGCGCAGGTGCTCGTCGAGCCAGGGCTCGTCGTGATGGTCGCCGTGCAGGTGCGAGATGTAGAGGAAGTCTGCGTTCTCGATCCGGTTGCGGAGGTCGTCGCTCAGTTGGTCGTTGCGGGGGAAGACGAACCACCCGCCGAAGAAGG